>NZ_JBFREV010000026.1:0-87197 GCF_052114485.1 Cupriavidus sp. KB_39 | reverse complement strand
ACAAGGAAATGGTCATGCCGGGCGACAACGTGTCGATCACGGTCAAGCTGATCGCCCCGATCGCCATGGAAGAAGGTCTGCGCTTCGCTATCCGTGAAGGCGGCCGTACCGTCGGCGCCGGCGTCGTGGCAAAGATCCTCGACTAAGCAATTGTTCCTGGGACATGTCCTCGGGCATGTCCCCTTTTATCTGGGCGCACGCGCTCATCGCTCTTTCAAGGAAATATCATGCAGAACCAGAAGATCCGTATCCGCCTGAAGGCTTTCGACTATCGCCTGATCGACCAGTCGGCAGCCGAAATCGTGGATACCGCCAAGCGCACGGGCGCGATCGTCAAGGGCCCGGTGCCCCTGCCGACCCGCATCCAGCGTTTTGACATCCTGCGTTCGCCGCACGTCAACAAGACCAGCCGCGATCAGTTCGAGATCCGCACCCACCAGCGCCTGATGGACATCGTCGACCCGACGGACAAGACCGTCGACGCGCTGATGAAGCTGGACCTGCCGGCCGGCGTGGACGTCGAGATCAAGGTGTAAGCTTGCCTGACCCGGGCCGGTCCTCCGGCCCGCTGCAGCACAGAACGGCGGACGCAAGTTCGCCGTTTTTGCTTCCGGGCAACACGTGTTCTGCCCGGATGGCGCCTGCATCGGCCCGCAACGTGCCGAAATTTACCGGGAAGTGCGGAAATCGTCCCCTTCCCGGCAAAAAAGGGCCAGCACCCTCAAGAAAAGGCGCCGTGCATGTTGCCCTTTCCAAACTACTGCGATATAGTGTAAGGCTACCCGTTTATCCGGGTAGTGGGGRCCGTTTTGGTCGTGCGCAATCCTTTTCGCGCAACCCGCACATCGCACAGTTTTCGTGTATCAATCAGCCCCGGCCAATCGCAGCTGGGAATGGAGCAAACCATGAGCCTTGGCCTTGTAGGTCGCAAGGTTGGCATGACCCGTATTTTCACGGACGACGGTGATTCGATTCCCGTTACCGTGGTCGAGGTCGGCGACAACCGCGTGACGCAAATCAAGACGGACGAGACCGACGGTTATACCGCCGTTCAAGTCACCTTCGGCAGCCGCCGCGCAAGCCGCGTTACCAAGCCGCTGGCGGGTCACCTCGCCAAAGCCGGCGTGGAAGCCGGTGAAGTCATCAAAGAATTCCGCATCGATGCAGCCAAGGCTGCCGAGCTGCAAGCTGGCAGCTCGCTCTCCGTCGACCTGTTCCAGGTTGGCCAGAAGATCGACGTGCAGGGCGTGAGCATCGGTAAGGGCTACGCCGGTACCATCAAGCGCTATCACTTCGCATCGGGTCGTGCCTCCCACGGTAACTCGCGTTCGCACAACGTGCCGGGTTCCATCGGTATGGCGCAGGATCCGGGCCGTGTGTTCCCCGGCAAGCGCATGACCGGTCACCTGGGTGATGTCACCCGCACCGTCCAGAACCTGGAAATCGCCAAGATCGACGCAGAGCGCAAGCTGCTGCTGGTCAAGGGCGCCATTCCTGGCTCCAAGGGCGGCAAGGTCGTCGTTACCCCGGCCGTCAAGGCCAAAGCCAAAGCTTAAGGAGCGCATGTAATGGAACTCAAGCTCCTCCAGGACAACGGCCAGATCGGCGCCGGCGTTGCYGCGTCGCCTGAAGTGTTCGGCCGTGACTACAACGAAGCCCTCGTTCACCAGATCGTCGTCGCTTACCAGGCCAACGCGCGTAGCGGTAACCGTAAGCAGAAGGATCGTGAAGAGGTCAAGCACACGACCAAGAAGCCGTGGCGCCAGAAGGGTACGGGCCGTGCTCGTGCCGGTATGTCTTCCTCGCCGCTGTGGCGCGGGGGTGGTCGTATCTTCCCGAATTCGCCGGAAGAGAACTTCACCCAGAAGGTCAACAAGAAGATGTTCCGTGCCGGTATGCGCTCGATTTACTCGCAGCTCGCACGTGAAGGTCGTATCAACGTGGTGGACGGTTTCACTGTCGACGCGCCCAAGACCAAGCTCTTGGCCGACAAGTTCAAGGCCATGGGCCTGGACTCGGTGCTGATCATCACCGACAGCCTCGACGAGAACCTCTACCTGGCTTCGCGCAATCTGCCCCACGTGGCAGTCGTGGAGCCGCGCCAGGCTGACCCGCTGTCGCTCGTGCACTACAAGAAGGTGCTCGTGACCAAGGCCGCCGTCGCGCAGATCGAGGAGTTGCTGAAATGACGCAAGTAGCCAAGAACGATCATCGTTTGATGCAGGTGCTGCTCGCGCCGGTGGTTTCCGAAAAGGCAACCCTGGTCGCCGACAAGAATGAACAGGTCGTGTTCGAAGTGGCTCGCGATGCCAACAAGGCAGAAGTGCGCGCAGCCGTCGAACTGCTGTTCAAGGTCGAGGTGCAGTCCGTTCAGATCCTGAACCAGAAGGGCAAGCAAAAGCGCTTTGGCCGCTTCATGGGCCGTCGCAACCACGTAAAGAAAGCTTACGTGTCGYTGAAGCCGGGTCAGGAAATCAATTTTGAAGCGGAGGCCAAGTAATCATGGCACTCGTCAAGACCAAGCCGACTTCCCCGGGCCGCCGCTCGATGGTGAAGGTCGTGAACAACGACCTGCACAAGGGCGCCCCGCACGCTCCGCTGCTGGAAAAGCAATTCCAGAAGTCGGGCCGTAACAACAATGGTCATATCACCACCCGCCACAAGGGCGGTGGTCATAAGCACCACTATCGCGTGGTCGACTTCAAGCGCAACGACAAGGACGGCATCCCCGCCAAGGTCGAGCGCCTGGAATACGATCCGAACCGTAGCGCCAACATCGCGCTCGTGCTGTTCGCCGACGGCGAGCGCCGGTACATCATCGCCACGAAGGGCATGGTGGCTGGCCAGCCGCTGATGAACGGCTCGGAAGCGCCGATCAAGGCCGGTAACAACCTGCCGATCCGCAACATCCCGGTCGGTACCACGATCAACAACGTGGAAATGCTGCCTGGCAAGGGTGCGCAAATCGCCCGCGCTGCTGGTGGTTCCGCTGTGCTGCTGGCCCGCGAAGGCGTGTACGCCCAGGTGCGTCTGCGCTCCGGCGAAGTGCGTCGCGTGCACATCGAGTGCCGCGCCACCGTTGGTGAAGTGGGTAACGAAGAGCACAGCCTGCGCGTCATCGGCAAAGCCGGTGCGACGCGTTGGCGCGGTATTCGCCCGACCGTCCGCGGCGTGGTGATGAACCCGGTGGATCACCCGCACGGTGGTGGTGAAGGCAAGACCGCCGCTGGTCGCGATCCGGTTTCGCCGTGGGGTACCCCGGCCAAGGGTTACCGTACCCGCAGCAACAAGCGCACTGCCAGCATGATCGTGCAGAAGCGCCACAAGCGTTAATCGGTAGGTAGGAGCCTAGAACATGACACGTTCCGCAAAAAAGGGTCCGTTCTGTGACGCCCACCTGCTGAAGAAGGTGGAAACGGCTGCAGGCGGCAAGGATAAGAAACCCATCAAGACTTGGTCGCGTCGCTCGACCATTCTGCCGGAGTTCATTGGCCTGACGATCGCCGTTCACAACGGCCGTCAACACGTGCCGGTGTACGTTACGGAAAACATGGTTGGCCACAAGCTCGGCGAATTTGCGCTCACGCGCACGTTCAAGGGCCACGCGGCTGACAAGAAAGCCAAGAGGTAAGGTGCCATCATGGAAGTGAAAGCGATTCATCGCGGTGCCCGTATCTCCGCCCAGAAGACGCGTCTGGTTGCTGACCAGATCCGCGGTCTGCCGATCGAGCGTGCGCTCAACGTCCTGACGTTCAGCCCGAAAAAGGCTGCCGGGATTGTGAAGAAGGTGGTCGAATCGGCCATCGCCAACGCCGAGCATAACGAAGGCGCCGACATCGACGARCTGAAGGTCAAATCGATCTTCGTCGACAAGGCAACCTCGCTCAAGCGCTTCACGGCACGGGCAAAGGGCCGCGGCAACCGCATCGAGAAACAAACCTGTCACATCACTGTGACGCTCGGCAACTAAGGAGTCACGATGGGACAGAAGATTCATCCGACTGGCTTCCGTCTGGCCGTCAGCCGTAACTGGGCTTCGCGTTGGTACGCCAACAACACGAAGTTCGCCGGCATGCTGAAAGAAGACATCGAAGTTCGCGAGTTCCTGAAGAAGAAGCTCAAGAACGCATCGGTTGGCCGCGTCGTGATCGAGCGTCCTGCCCGCAATGCCCGTCTCACCATTTATAGCTCGCGTCCGGGCGTGGTGATTGGCAAGAAGGGTGAGGACATCGAACTGCTCAAGGCCGAGCTGCAACGCCGCATGGGTGTGCCCGTGCACGTGAACATCGAGGAAATCCGCAAGCCGGAAACCGATGCGCAGCTGATCGCCGACTCGATCACCCAGCAGCTCGAGCGCCGTATCATGTTCCGCCGCGCCATGAAGCGCGCGATGCAGAACGCGATGCGCCTCGGTGCCCAGGGTATCAAGATCATGAGCTCGGGTCGTCTGAACGGTATCGAAATCGCACGTACCGAATGGTACCGTGAAGGTCGTGTGCCCCTGCACACCCTGCGCGCCGACATCGACTACGGCTTCTCCGAAGCCGAAACCACCTACGGCATCATCGGTGTCAAGGTGTGGGTCTACAAGGGCGACTACCTGGGCCGCAATGACGCGCCTGTGGTGGAAGAGCCTCAAGAAGACCGTCGTCGTCGCCCGGGTCGTCCGGAAGGCCGTCGCCGTGAAGGCGAAGGTGGCCGTCCGGGTGGCAACCGCCGCGGTGGTGCAGGTGCTGGCGCTGGTCGCCGCGCTGCGCCTGGCGATGCGAAGAGTGGAGAATAAGAATGCTGCAACCGAAGCGTAGGAAGTATCGCAAGGAGCAGAAAGGCCGCAACACGGGTAAGGCTACCCGTGGCAACGCCGTGTCTTTCGGCGAATTCGGCCTGAAGGCAATGGGCCGTGGTCGTCTGACCGCGCGCCAGATCGAGTCGGCCCGTCGTGCGATGACCCGTCACATCAAGCGTGGCGGCCGCATCTGGATCCGGATTTTCCCGGATAAGCCGATCTCGAAGAAGCCCGCCGAAGTCCGTATGGGTAACGGTAAGGGCAATCCGGAATACTACGTGGCTGAAATTCAGCCGGGCAAGATGCTGTACGAAATGGATGGCGTGAGCGAAGAGCTGGCACGTGAGGCGTTCCGCCTCGCGGCCGCCAAGCTGCCGATCGCCACGAATTTCGTGGTGCGTCAGGTCGGGACGTAAGGAGAGCAGGGATGAAAGCATCCGAACTTCGCGGCAAGGACGCCGCAGGGCTGAACCAGGAGCTCTCCGAGCTTCTGAAGGCCCAATTTAGCCTGCGCATGCAAAAGGCCACCCAACAGCTGCAGAACACCAGCCAGCTGAAGAAGGTGCGCAAGGACATCGCGCGTGTGCAAACCGTGCTGAGCGAAAAGGCAGACGCGAAATGACTGAAGCTGCAAAGACTGAAACGTCGCTTCGCCGGACTCTCGTAGGCCGTGTCGTTAGCGACAAGATGGACAAGACCGTTACGGTCCTGATCGAAAACCGCGTCAAGCATCCTCTGTACGGCAAGTACGTGCTGCGTTCGAAGAAGTACCACGCACACGACGAAGCCAACCAGTACAAGGAAGGCGACAAGGTCGAGATCCAGGAATCGCGTCCGCTGTCGCGGACCAAGTCCTGGGTGGTTTCCCGGCTGGTAGAAGCTGCGCGCGTCATCTAAGAACAACAGTTCTTCGCTGACTTGCAAGTCCAGGGTTATGTTGCTATAATCCTGGACTTCCGCTTTGTAGCGTTCGTCGAAGCTTCACCAACACGGCGTACCTCCGAAGCGAGCCAAGGCCTGGTGGTCCTGGAGTTGTCCGGGCTGCCTGGTGACTACCGACTTCCAAGTTGATCAACCCAAGCGGTACTGGCGCAAAGCCGGGGCCGACGGGACCAAGACTGACCGGCGGACTTCCATCTTGAGAAATCCGGCGGATTAAGTTGGGAAGATAACACCATGATTCAGACAGAAAGCCGGCTCGAAGTGGCCGATAACACTGGTGCGCGCGAAGTGCTGTGCATCAAAGTGCTGGGTGGGTCCAAGCGCCGCTATGCGAGCGTKGGCGACATCATCAAGGTGACCGTCAAGGACGCAGCGCCGCGCGGTCGCGTAAAGAAGGGCGATATCTACAACGCCGTCGTTGTACGTACCGCCAAGGGCGTGCGCCGTGCAGACGGTTCGCTCGTCAAGTTCGACAGCAATGCCGCTGTCCTGCTGAACACCAAGCTCGAGCCGATCGGCACCCGTATTTTCGGGCCGGTGACTCGTGAACTCCGTACCGAGCGCTTCATGAAGATCGTGTCGCTCGCACCGGAAGTGCTGTAAGGAGCCGCCATGAACAAGATTCGTAAAGGCGACGAAGTCATCGTCCTGACCGGCAAAGACAAGGGCAAGCGCGGTACCGTGCAAGCCATGCTCGGCGACAAGGTCGTTGTGGAAGGTGTGAACGTTGCCAAGAAGCACGCTCGCCCGAACCCGATGCTGGGCACCACCGGTGGTGTGGTCGACAAGGTCATGCCGCTGCATATTTCCAACGTTGCGCTCGTGGATGCCAATGGCAAGCCGTCGCGCGTCGGCATCAAGGTTGAAGAGGGTAAGCGCGTGCGCTTCCTGAAGTCGACCGGCGCCGTCGTGGCCGCTTGATTCTGGGCACAGATAGGAGTTGAGCATGGCAGCACGTCTGCAAGAGTTTTACAAAGAGAAGGTTGTGCCGGCGCTCATGGAGCAGTTCGGTTACAAGTCGGTCATGGAAGTGCCGCGTATCACCAAGATCACCCTGAACATGGGTCTTGGCGAAGCCATCAATGACAAGAAGGTCATTGAACTGGCCGTGGGCGACCTGACCAAGATCGCTGGTCAGAAGCCGGTTGTGACGAAGGCCAAGAAGGCCATCGCCGGTTTCAAGATCCGCCAGGGCTACCCCATCGGTGCGATGGTGACCCTGCGTGGCGAGCGCATGTTCGAATTTCTCGATCGTTTCGTGACCGTGGCCCTGCCGCGCGTGCGTGACTTCCGTGGTGTGTCGGGTCGTTCGTTTGACGGCCGTGGCAACTACAACATCGGTGTGAAAGAGCAGATCATTTTCCCCGAAATCGAGTACGACAAGATCGACGCACTGCGTGGTCTGAACATCAGCATCACGACGACGGCAAAGAACGACGAGGAAGCCAAGGCTCTCCTGAACGCGTTCAAGTTCCCGTTCCGCAATTAAGGGGTTACCGTGGCTAAACTGGCTCTGATTGAACGTGAGAAGAAGCGCGCCAAGCTGGTGGCGAAGTACGCCGCCAAGCGCGCAAACCTCAAGGCCATTATTGACGACCAAGAAAAGTCGGAAGAAGAGCGTTATCTGGCGCGTCTGGAGCTGCAACAGCTCCCGCGCAACGCGAATCCGACCCGCCAGCGTAATCGCTGCGCGATCACCGGTCGTCCCCGCGGTACCTTCCGCAAGTTTGGCCTGGCGCGTAACAAGATCCGCGAAATCGCCTTCAAGGGCGAAATTCCGGGTCTGACGAAAGCCAGCTGGTAATTACGCACAGGCTACAGGAGAAACAGTATGAGCATGAGCGATCCTATCGCCGATATGCTGACGCGCATCCGCAACGCCCAAGGCGTGCAGAAGGCGTCGGTGGTCATGCCCTCGTCGAAGCTGAAAGCGGCGATCGCCAAGGTCCTGAAGGACGAAGGCTACATCGACGACTTCGCAGTGCAGGAAGAAGGCGGCAAGGCACAACTGAGCATCGGTCTGAAGTACTATGCCGGCCGTCCGGTCATCGAGCGCATTGAGCGCGTCTCGAAGCCCGGCCTGCGCGTGTACAAGGGCCGTAGCGAGATCCCCCAGGTGATGAACGGCCTCGGTGTTGCGATCATCTCGACCCCCCAGGGTCTGATGACCGACCGCAAGGCACGTGCCACCGGCGTGGGCGGCGAAGTTCTCTGCTACGTCGCTTAAGGAGCAAACATGTCCCGTGTAGGTAAGGCTCCCATCTCGCTGCCGAAAGGCGCGGAAGTGAATGTGGCGGCTGGCGTGCTCTCCGTGAAGGGCCCGCTCGGYACGCTGTCCCAGCCGATTCACAACCTGGTCAAGGTCAGTGTCGAGAAYGACACGCTGACTTTCGCGCCGGTTGACGAATCGCGTGAAGCAAAYGCCCTGCAAGGCACCATGCGCGCCYTGGCGGCAAACATGGTCAAGGGCGTGACCACTGGTTTCGAGCGTAAGCTGAACCTCGTTGGCGTGGGCTATCGTGCCCAGCTGCAAGGCGCTGCGCTGAAGCTCCAGCTTGGTTTCTCGCATGACGTGATCCATGAGATGCCGGAAGGCGTGAAGGCGGAAACGCCGACGCAGACCGAGATCATCATCAAGGGTGCGGACAAGCAGAAAGTCGGTCAGGTTGCCGCTGAAGTTCGCGCGTACCGTCCGCCTGAGCCCTACAAGGGCAAGGGTGTTCGCTACGCTGACGAGCGCGTCATCCTGAAAGAAACCAAGAAGAAGTAAGGGGTGCAATGATGAACAAGAAAGACGCTCGTTTGCGCCGTGCACGTCAGACCCGCGCCAAAATCGCGGAACTGAAAGTCAATCGTCTGACCGTGTTCCGTACGAATTCGCACATTTACGCTCAGGTGTACTCGCCGTGCGGCACGCAAGTGCTGGCATCGGCCTCGACCGCCGAAGCAGAAGTGCGCAAGGAACTGACCGGCAGTGGCGCGACTGTTGCCGCCGCCACCGTGGTTGGCAAGCGCGTGGCCGAGAAGGCCCGTGCAGCCGGCGTGGAAACCGTCGCGTTCGATCGTGGTGGCTTCCGCTTCCACGGCCGCGTGAAGGCCCTGGCTGACGCTGCGCGCGAAGCCGGCCTCAAGTTCTAAGCGCACAAAGAGAGATACGTCATGGCAAAGATGCAAGCAAAAGTCCAGCAGGACGAACGCGACGACGGCCTCCGCGAGAAGATGATCTCGGTCAACCGTGTCACCAAGGTGGTGAAGGGTGGCCGGATTCTCGGTTTCGCTGCGCTGACCGTGGTCGGTGACGGCGATGGCCGCATCGGCATGGGCAAGGGCAAGGCCAAGGAAGTTCCGGTGGCCGTGCAGAAGGCAATGGACGAAGCCCGTCGCAAGATGGTGAAGGTTTCGCTCAAGAACGGCACGCTGCAACACGAAGTCATCGGCAAGCACGGCGCTGCCAAGGTGCTGATGATGCCCGCCAAGGAAGGTACCGGCGTGATCGCCGGCGGCCCGATGCGCGCAATCTTCGAAGTGATGGGCGTGACGAACGTGGTGACCAAGTCGCACGGTTCGACGAACCCGTACAACATGGTTCGCGCCACCATCGATGGTCTGCAAAAGATGAGCACGCCGGCGGAAATCGCTGCCAAGCGCGGCAAGTCGGTTGAAGACATCCTCGGCTAAGGTGAACGAAATGTCGCAACAAACCGTAAAAGTGCAACTCGTGCGCAGCCTGATCGGCACGCGCGAGGATCACCGCGCCACCGTTCGTGGCCTGGGCCTGCGCCGCATCAACTCGGTGTCGGAGCTGCAGGACACGCCCGCCGTGCGCGGCATGATCAACAAGGTCTCGTACCTGGTGAAGGTTCTGGCCTGATCCCGCGGACTTGGAGAGCAACATGCAATTGAATAACCTGAAGCCGGCCGACGGTTCGAAGCACGCCAAGCGTCGCGTCGGCCGTGGTATCGGTTCCGGCCTGGGCAAGACCGCCGGTCGTGGTCACAAGGGTCAGAAGTCGCGTTCGGGCGGCTTCCACAAGGTGGGTTTCGAAGGCGGCCAGATGCCGCTGTATCGTCGCCTGCCGAAGCGTGGTTTTACCTCGCTGACCAAGGCGTTCAACGCCGAGGTGACCCTGCGTGACATCGAACGCCTGGAAGCTGCTGAAGTGGACCTGCTGGTCCTGAAGCAAGCTGGCCTGGTGGGCGACCTGGTCAAGAACGCCAAGGTCATCAAGGCTGGCGAACTGACCCGCAAGGTAACGATCAAGGGTCTGGGCGCCACCGCTGGTGCCAAGGCCGCGATCGAAGCCGCTGGCGGCCAGATCGCTGAGTAATTCTGCAGCAGTATTCGCAGCATAGGCGAAGTCACAGTCGGAGCATCGTTTGGCCACGGCGAAACCCAATGCAAGCGCGCAGGCTAGGAACACGGCGAAGTACGGCGATTTGAAGCGTCGGCTGATGTTCCTGGTGCTGGCCCTGATCGTCTACCGCATCGGTGCACATATTCCGGTGCCGGGAATCGATCCGGAACAGCTCGCGAAGCTTTTCCAGAGTCAGTCGGGTGGCATCCTCGGGATGTTCAACCTGTTCTCGGGCGGTGCGCTGTCGCGCTTTACCGTCTTCGCGCTCGGCATCATGCCGTACATCTCGGCGTCGATCATCATGCAATTGCTGACGATCGTGCTGCCGCAGCTGGAGACGCTGAAGAAGGAAGGGCAGGCAGGGCAACGCAAGATCACGCAGTACACGCGTTACGGCACGGTGGTTCTGGCCACGT
Organism: Cupriavidus sp. KB_39; assembly: GCF_052114485.1. Classification (NCBI taxonomy): domain Bacteria; kingdom Pseudomonadati; phylum Pseudomonadota; class Betaproteobacteria; order Burkholderiales; family Burkholderiaceae; genus Cupriavidus; species Cupriavidus sp. KB_39. The sequence goes on along the minus strand of NZ_JBFREV010000026.1, from coordinate 76,698 downwards.
TCCAGGCGCTGTCGATTGCGGTCGCGTTGGAGTCGCAGCCGGGTCTGGTCATCGATCCGGGCCTGATGTTCCGGGCGACGGCGGTGATCACGCTGGTGACCGGTACGATGTTCCTGATGTGGCTGGGTGAGCARATCACCGAGCGTGGTCTGGGCAACGGCATCTCGATCATCATCTTCGGCGGTATCGCGGCGGGCCTGCCCAACGCGATCGGCGGACTGTTCGAACTGGTCCGCACGGGGTCCATGAGCGCGTTCGCAGCGATTGTCATCGTAGCGATCGTGGTCGGTGTGACCTTCGCCGTGGTGTTTGTCGAGCGGGGTCAGCGCAAGATCCTGGTGAACTATGCCAAGCGTCAGGTCGGCAACAAGGTGTACGGCGGTCAGTCGTCGCACCTGCCGCTGAAGCTGAACATGGCAGGGGTGATTCCGCCGATCTTCGCATCGTCGATCATCCTGTTCCCGGCGACGATCGCGGGCTGGTTTACGTCCGAGTCGACGGGCGCGGTGGGACGGTTCATCAAGGACCTGGCCGCTACGCTGTCSCCGGGCCAGCCGGTCTACATCCTGCTGTACGCTGCTGCAATTGTTTTCTTCTGCTTCTTCTATACGGCTCTGGTGTACAACAGCCGGGAAGTTGCGGATAACCTGAAGAAAAGCGGTGCCTTCATTCCGGGCATCCGTCCGGGCGAGCAAACGACGCGCTATATCGACAAGATCCTGGTGCGCCTGACGCTGGCTGGTGCGATTTACATCACACTGGTCTGCCTGTTGCCGGAATTCCTGGTGCTGCGCTGGAACGTTCCGTTCTATTTCGGCGGAACCTCGCTGCTGATCATCGTGGTCGTCACGATGGACTTCATGGCCCAGGTACAGTCCTATGTCATGTCGCARCAGTATGAGTCGCTGCTGAAGAAGGCGAATTTCAAGGGTAATCTGACCTTGCGTTGATGCCGGGTCGGAACAGGCTCTAGGTATGGCAAAAGACGACGTCATCCAGATGCAAGGGGAGGTCCTGGAAAATCTCCCCAACGCGACGTTCCGCGTCAAGTTGGAGAACGGCCACGTAGTACTCGGGCATATCTCGGGCAAGATGCGAATGAACTACATCCGGATACTTCCGGGTGACAAGGTGACTGTCGAGCTGACCCCATATGATCTGTCACGCGCACGCATCGTCTTCCGGACGAAGTGAAGCGAACAGGAATTGAAGGAAAGAGGAAAATCATGAAAGTGCTGGCTTCTGTGAAGCGCATTTGCCGTAACTGCAAAATTATCAAGCGCAACGGTGTCGTGCGCGTGATCTGCTCGTCGGATCCCCGCCACAAGCAACGCCAAGGCTAATCGGAAAGAGGATTGACGAATGGCACGTATCGCAGGGGTTAACATCCCGAACCATAAGCATACCGAAATCGGCCTGACGGCTATTTACGGTGTTGGCCGCTCGCGCGCTCGCAAGATTTGCGAGGCCACCGGTGTTCCGTTTGACAAGAAGGTCAAGGACCTGACCGACGCCGACCTGGAAAAGCTTCGTGACGAAGTGGGCAAGGTCACGGTCGAGGGTGACCTGCGTCGTGAAACCACGATGAACATCAAGCGTCTGATGGACCTTGGTTGCTATCGTGGCGTCCGTCACCGCAGGGGCCTGCCGATGCGCGGCCAGCGTACCCGCACGAACGCCCGCACCCGCAAGGGTCCGCGTAAGGCCGGCGTGGCTCTGAAGAAGTAAAGCCGAAGGCATAGGAAGAAACTAATGGCAAAAGGTCCGAACAACGCCGCCCAGCGCGCGCGTAAGAAGGTCAAGAAGAACGTTGCCGACGGCATTGCGCACGTCCACGCTTCGTTCAACAACACCATCATCACGATCACCGACCGTCAGGGCAACGCCCTGTCGTGGGCGACCGCCGGTGGCCAGGGCTTCAAGGGTTCGCGCAAGTCGACCCCCTTCGCTGCCCAGGTTGCTGCCGAGAACGCCGGCCGCGTGGCGCAAGACCAGGGTATCAAGAACCTGGAAGTGCGCATCAAGGGCCCYGGTCCTGGCCGCGAATCGGCTGTCCGCGCACTGAACGCGCTGGGCATCAAGATCGCCGTGATTGAAGATGTGACGCCGGTGCCGCACAACGGCTGCCGTCCGCCGAAGCGCCGCCGTATCTAAGCGCCCGGTTGGTCCGGAGGCGAGCAGGGTTTCTCGCTCGTCCCCCGAGATGTGGTAATATCRCGCGTTGACCTGCTGCAATTCATTGCGGCAGGTTTTCGTTTTGCGTTCACGCTTTGCAGGGTGCCAGGTAACCGGCGCACTCGGTGTGGGCGATCGTCATGCTTTTGCGTTGCCTCCGCGTGGCCCAGGCCGCTGYGGATGAAGAACCATAAGCCCACCGTCCGTCACATGCAGATGACGGACTCGCGGCGCGTCCGAATGGCGTCGCGATCGATCAAAGGAAGATAAAGTGGCACGTTATACCGGCCCGAAGGCCAAACTTTCCCGCCGCGAAGGCACAGATCTGTTCCTGAAGAGCGCCCGTCGCTCGCTGGCCGACAAGTGCAAGCTGGACAGCAAGCCTGGCCAACACGGCCGCACCTCGGGTGCCCGTACGTCCGACTACGGCAACCAGCTGCGTGAAAAGCAGAAGGTCAAGCGTATCTACGGCGTGCTCGAACGTCAGTTCCGCCGCTACTTCGCCGAAGCCGACCGCCGCAAGGGCAACACGGGTGAAAACCTGCTGCAACTGCTGGAATCGCGCCTGGACAACGTCGTGTACCGCATGGGCTTCGGCTCGACCCGCGCTGAAGCGCGTCAGCTCGTGTCGCACAAGGCGATCCTGGTGAACGGCATTGCCATGAACGTGCCGTCGGCCCAGATCAAGTCGGGCGACATCATCACCGTGCGCGAACAGTCGAAGAAGCAAGTGCGTATCGCTGAAGCACTGTCGCTGGCCGAGCAGTCGGGTTTCCCCACCTGGGTGGCCGTGGATTCGAAGAAGTTCGAAGGCACCTTCAAGCAAGCTCCGGATCGCACCGATATTTCGGGCGACATCAACGAAAGCCTGATCGTCGAATTGTATTCGCGTTAATCGCCGAACCGATCATCGGACGATTCAGCGCTTGCCCCTACCGCAAGGCTTCGCTTTCAGCCCGACGCGCCGTTTGGCGCGCCGGGCTTATTGCCCATCGTGCGATGGGATTTTCGGGTTCCAAACGTCAGCCTTATCGGTGTAACGAGCCGAGGGTATTGAAAAGGACAACCTAATGCAAACAGCACTCCTCAAGCCAAAAATCATCGCCGTCGAACCGCTTGGCGACCATCACGCCAAAGTCGTGATGGAGCCGTTCGAGCGCGGCTACGGCCATACGCTCGGTAACGCCCTGCGTCGCGTGCTGCTGTCGTCGATGGTCGGCTATGCCCCGACCGAAGTCACGATCGCTGGGGTGGTCCACGAGTATTCCACCATCGATGGCGTGCAAGAAGACGTCGTCAACCTGCTCCTCAACCTGAAGGGCGTGGTGTTCAAGCTGCACAACCGCGACGAAGTCACGGTGTCGCTGCGCAAGGATGGCGAAGGCGTTGTCACGGCTGCCGATATCGAGCTGCCGCACGACGTCGAGATCATCAACCCGGGTCACGTGATCGCCCATCTGTCTGCCGGCGGCAAGCTGGACATGCAGATCAAGGTCGAGCAAGGTCGCGGCTACGTGCCGGGCAACGTGCGCAAGTTCGGCGACGAGTCGGGCAAGGTCATCGGCCGCATCGTGCTGGACGCGTCGTTCTCGCCGGTCCGCCGCGTGTCGTACGCCGTGGAATCCGCTCGTGTGGAACAGCGTACCGACCTGGACAAGCTGGTGATGAACATCGAAACCGACGGCGTGATCTCGCCCGAGGAAGCGATTCGTCAGTCGGCCCGCATCCTGGTTGACCAGCTGTCGGTGTTCGCCGCGCTGGAAGGTACCGAGTCGGCCGCCGAGGCCGCCTCGAGCCGCACGCCGCAGATCGATCCGATCCTGCTGCGTCCGGTGGACGACCTCGAGCTGACGGTGCGTTCGGCCAACTGCCTGAAGGCCGAAAACATCTACTACATCGGCGATCTGATCCAGCGTACCGAGAACGAACTGCTCAAGACCCCGAACCTGGGTCGCAAGTCGCTGAACGAGATCAAGGAAGTCCTCGCCTCCCGTGGCCTGACGCTCGGCATGAAGCTCGAGAACTGGCCGCCCGCAGGTCTGGAGAAGTAATTGGCGGCGCGGGATTCCGGCAACGGGGTCCCGCCTGTCATCGCGCCAAGGGCATGTTGCCTGCGGCATTGAAGCACTACCGGCCCGCGCCCGTGCCTTTGCATTGGCGATAGAAGAGCTGGTCAAACACTGAAATCGAAAGGAATCATCATGCGTCACCGTCATGGTTTGCGGAAACTGAACCGCACCTCGTCGCACCGTCTCGCGATGCTGCGCAACATGTCCAACTCGCTGTTCCAGCACGAGCTGATCAAGACCACCCTGCCCAAGGCCAAGGAACTGCGCAAGGTTGTCGAGCCGCTCATCACGCTGGCCAAGAAGGACACCGTTGCCAACCGCCGTCTGGCTTTCGCCCGTCTGCGCGACCGCGACATGGTCACCAAGCTGTTCACCGAACTGGGCCCGCGCTACAACGCTCGTCCGGGCGGCTACACCCGTATCCTGAAGTTCGGCTTCCGTCAGGGCGACAACGCGCCGATGGCGCTGGTCGAACTGGTGGATCGTCCGGAAATCACCGAAGCCCCGGCTGAAGAAGCTGCGGAATAAGTGATAGCCGTGCCCGTCCTCGCTGACGGGCAATCGAGCACCGCTTTACAATTGAGCCAGGCTTTTGCCTGGCTCTTTTGTTTTTGGCGACGTTTTCCGAGAATGACATGACCGTTTCAGAATCCGCTCATATCCAGCCGGCCGGCGAGGCGGCAGAATCGGTGCTCGTGGCGATGACGAACCTGCCAGACGAGGCCTCGGCGGCGCGCCTGGCACGGGCAGTGCTGGCGGCCCGCGTGGCGGCCTGCGTGAACCGGCTCGCGCCGTGCCAGTCCGAGTACTGGTGGCAGGGCAAGCTGGAGCAGGCGCAGGAATGGCCGTTGCTGATCAAGACCACGCGCGCCCAGTATGCGGCCCTCGAGGCGGTGATCCGCGCCGAGCATCCTTATGATGTGCCGGAGCTCGTCGCGTGGCCGGTTGGCGCAGGATTTGCGCCGTATCTGGCGTGGGTGCGGGAGGAAGCCAGCGGCATGCCCACTGGCGACGCCAACGCGCCGCGCTAACACTTTGAAGAATCGGAAAAGCGACATGGGATCGACGGGAACGGGCATCGGCATGGGGTGGAACGCCGTTGCGGAATGGCAAATGCAGGGTCGGCGGGTGCGGCAAATCGTCGCAATGCTGCTGATGCTGTGCGCCTGCCTGATGCTCGGGCGCGTGGCCCATGCCGCGACCGAGGAGGATTTCCTGCCGCCCGAGAAGGCATTCCGGTTCGCGGCGAAGCAGGTGGACCCGCAGACCATCGAAGTCCGCTTCGATGTGGCCGATGGCTACTACATGTACCGCGAGCGGTTTGCGTTCGCCACCCAGCCGGCCACGATCAAGCTCGGGCCGCCGGTGTTGCCGCAGGGCCAGGTTCATTTCGACGAAACCTTCGGCAAGGACATGGAGACCTATCGCGGCAGCGTGGTGGTGCGCGTGCCTGTGGTCCAGGCCCCCGCCGATGGCCGCTGGTCGCTGGTCGTGACCTCGCAGGGCTGCGCGGACAAGGGGCTCTGCTATCCGCCGATGGAGAGCATTTACAAGGTGGGTGGGTCGGTGCTCGGCAACCTGTTCGGCGACCGTACGACACCCGCACCTTCCACGCAGGCGCCGGCAACGCCCGACCAGCCTGCTGCATCCGCTAAGGCGCCGCCGGTCACATCCGGGGCCGTCGCACTGCGGGATGACAACGATCGCATTGCCGGGGCGCTGGCAAGCCGCAATCTGGGCCTCATCGCCGCGCTGTTCTTCGGACTGGGGCTCCTGCTGACCTTCACGCCGTGCGTGTTGCCGATGGTGCCTATCCTGTCGTCGATCGTTGTGGGCGAGCATGTGACGCGCGGTCGGGCGCTGCTAGTCTCTCTGGCCTACGTGCTGGGGATGGCGGTGGTCTACACCGCTGTGGGCGTGGCGGCCGGCCTCGCCGGCGAAGGGCTTTCCGCCGCGCTGCAGAACCCGTGGGTGCTAGGCGCATTCGCCGCGCTGATGGTGGCGCTCGCGCTGTCGATGTTCGGCCTCTATGAACTGCAACTGCCCCAGCGCTGGCAGACACGGCTCACGGCATCCTCAAACCAGCGCCAGAGCGGCCAGATTTTCGGCGCGGCGGCCATGGGGGCGATTTCGGCACTGATCGTCGGCCCGTGCGTGACCGCGCCACTGGCCGGTGCGCTGGCCTATATCGCCCAGACTGGCGATGCGTTCACCGGCGGTGCGGCGCTCTTCGCAATGGCCATTGGCATGGGGGTGCCCCTCGTGCTGGTGGGCGTGGGTGCTGGCAACCTGCTGCCCCGTGCGGGCAAGTGGATGGAGGCTACCAAGCGCTTTTTCGGATTTCTGCTACTTGGCGTCGCGCTCTGGATGGTGACGCCCGTGGCGCCGGTGTGGGCCGTGATGGTTGCCTGGGCCGCGCTGCTAATCGTGGCGGCGGTCTATCTGGGAGCTTTCGATGCGCTTGGCCCCGACCCGCGCGGACTGATGCGGCTGGGCAAGGGCCTGGGCCTGCTGGCCGCGCTGGCGGGTGCGATCCAGCTGGTGGGGCTCGCCTCGGGCGGACGGGATCCGTTGCAGCCGCTGTCCCACCTCGGGGTGGTGACTTCGGGTACCGCACCGCAGGCGCGTGCGGATCACATTCGATTCGAGCGCGTCCGTTCGGTGGCAGAACTCGACGCCCACGTGGCGCAGGCAGCCGCCAGTGGTCGGCCGGTGTTGCTCGACTTCTATGCCGACTGGTGCGTGAGTTGCAAGGAAATGGAGAAACTGACTTTTCCGGATGCGAAGGTGCGCGCCAGGCTTACCGACGTCGTTCTGTTGCAGGCGGACGTCACCGCCAACAATGCCGACGACCGCGCGCTGCTGAAGCGTTTCGGGCTATTCGGGCCCCCTGGGATCATCCTGTTCGGCCCTGATGGGCGCGAGCGCCCGGTCCGCGTGATCGGCTATCAGACGGCCACGCGCTTCCTGGACAGCCTCGAGCGCGCGCTCGGCCCCAAGACGCGTACCTGAACCAGCGTCAGCGGTCCAGCCAGCGGCCAATCGCCCAGATCGTGCCGATGGTGGCCACCACGCCGCCCATCAGGCCGATCGACCACCAGAACCCGTTCGCCTCCCGCAGCCACGGCATTCGATCGAAATTCATGCCGAAGACGCCGGTAATCAGGGTCAGCGGCATGAACAGCGCGGTGATGACGGTCAGCGTGCGCATGGTGCGATTGGTCCGATGGGCCACTGCCGAGAAGTGGATCTGCACTGCCGACTCGATCGAGTCCTCCAGTCGCCGGGCGTGGGCCAGTACGCGCAGGATGTGCTCCATCAGGTCCGCGATGCGGACCAGCAGGACCTCATCGCGGCCCGCCACCACCGTGCCTTCGCCGCCGTCGCCGACGGCAGGATCATTACTGCTGTAGCGATTGTCGAGCAGGCTGTCGCGGAATTCCTGGAGCGCGTCGCGCTGCTCCTCGCTCAGGTGCTCGAGCCGGCGCAATTGGATCCGGGCGTCGAGCAGACCTTCCCAGCTCGAGAAGTTCTTCTGGGTGCTGAGCAGGGCGCGTTGCCAGCGGTCCAGCTGGCGAGTGAGTGGCGCGCGCAGGTCGAGGTAGCGGTCCACCATCGCATTGAGCAGCCGCAGCATCAGGTCCTCGGGTCGCGTGGGCGGCCGCACGCCATGCACGAGCGGCGTCTGGCCATTGGCGCGCGCGGAGACGGGGCGAGGGGCGCCGCATAGTTCGAGCAGCCGCTGCCGGACCTGGTCGACGGTCCGGGAGGGCCCGGGGCGCACCGTCACCAGCACGCTGTCGAAGACGAAGAAGGTCACGGGYTGGGTGTCGATGCGGGCCAGCGCCGGCAGGAAGCCGGCCGGATACTTGCGCGCGGGCTTCTGCGGCGCGGCGGCGGGTGGCGCAGCAGGCGCCACTGGCACGGTTGCCGCAGGCGAGCCCGCCACGGCAGCCATCCCCGCCGCCGGCATAACCGAGGCTCCGGGCGTACTCACTGCTGCGCCCAATGCAACCCCGCCGGCGCCAGCGTGCGCAGCGTCRGCTTCCGCGAAGAGCCTGCTCGTTTCAAACGTGAGCTTGCGGAAGATCATCATGTCGTACGCATTGGTCGTGTCGAAGAACGACGGATGCGTGGGATTGATGGCATCGACCAGGTGCAGGTCGTGGATCGGCGAGCCGGTCAGGCCCGCCAGACGATCGCGCCACGCGGCCGGCGCCGGGCTGACTTCGTCGAAGAGAAAGTCGGCCCAGACAAAGCGCGCGGCGRCGTTGCCGGCCAGGAAGTCGTGGGCCTCGTCCAGCGTGGCCAGTGGATGGACCTGGCTGGCCGAGAAGCCAAGCAGTTGCATGCGAGGGGATCAGCCGGCCAGCAGCCGCGCGGCGTCGCGCGCGAAATAGGTCAGGATGCCATCGGCGCCGGCGCGACGGAACGCCAGCAGCGACTCCATCATGACCTTGTCGTGGTCCAGCCAGCCGTTCTGCGCCGCCGCCTTGAGCATGGCGTACTCGCCGCTCACCTGATAGACGTAAGTCGGGAAGCGGAACTCGTCCTTCACGCGCCGCACGATGTCCAGGTAGGGCATGCCGGGCTTCACCATGACCATGTCGGCGCCCTCCAGGATGTCCTGGGCCACTTCGCGCAGCGCCTCGTCCGTGTTGGCGGGGTCCATCTGGTAGGTCATCTTGTTGCCCTTGCCCAGATTGGCCGCCGAGCCCACCGCGTCGCGGAACGGGCCGTAGAACGCCGACGCATACTTGGCCGAGTACGCCATGATGCGCGTGTGGATGTGCCCGGCGTCTTCCAGCGCCGCRCGCACGGCGCCGATGCGRCCATCCATCATGTCGGACGGCGCGACGATATCCACGCCGGCCTCAGCCTGCACGAGTGCCTGCTTGACCAGGATCTCGACCGTAATGTCGTTGATCACATACCCGTTGTCATCGAGCACGCCGTCCTGGCCGTGGCTGGTGTACGGGTCCAGCGCCACGTCGGTCAGCACGCCCAGTTCGGGGAAGCGGTCCTTCAGCGCGCGCACCGCACGCGGCACCAGGCCTTCGAGGCGCGTGGCCTCGATGCCATCAGGCGTCTTGATCGACGGATCGATCACAGGGAACAGCGCGATCACCGGAATGCCGAGCTTCACGCAGTCTTCGGCGATAGGCAGCAGCAAGTCCACCGACACGCGCTCCACGCCGGGCATCGACGCCACTTGCTGGCGCTGGTTCTGGCCTTCCAGGATGAAAACCGGGTAGATCAGGTTGTCGGGCGAGAGACGATTTTCACGCATCAGACGGCGCGAAAAGTCGTCGCGACGCATGCGGCGGGGGCGGTACTCGGGGAAAGTGGACATGTCGGGATCGAGGCAGATTTCTGAACGGAAGCGGGACGAATGCGGGGCGCGCGTCACCGCGAAACCCCGCGGCCAGCCATCTCGATCGCGCGCCGAAAGAAAAACTAAACTTTTGTGCCTGCCCGCTATCATACTCGCGGACACCTTGTGTTGCTTCGCGCAGCGCGGGTGTCCCCCGCTACTCCTCCCTGAGCGGGTACCCGCCCTGAACCGGTGGGAAAGTTCGTCCCCGTTGCTTGCAACGGGGCTTTTTTTTGCCGGTTCGATGGCGGCCCGCCGGCTCAGGCGGCGGGCGCCTCCGGGGCCACGGGCGGCTGGGCCTCGGGCAAGGACAACCATCCGGCCACTACGCGCTGGGCTTCCTCGATGCCGCGACGCTTGAGGCTCGAGAACAGCTGGGCGCTCATCGGCGGGGGATTGTCCATCTGGGTCGAGTACTCGGCCAGGATACGACGCGTCTCGCGCAGGGCGTTGGCGTTTTCATTGTTCGTGAGCTTGTCGGCCTTGGTCAGCAGCACATGGATCGGCCGCCGCGTGGGCAGGAACCACTCCACCATCTGGCAGTCGAGATCCGTGAAGGGGCGCCGCGCGTCCATCATCAGCACCAGGCCGGCCAGTTGCTGGCGCGTCTGGACGTAGTCGGACAGCAGGCCCTGCCAGTGGAACTTGGCCGAACCGGACACCTCGGCGTAGCCGTAGCCGGGCAGGTCGACGAGGAAGGCCTGCGGGTCCGGTACCTTCACCGGCGCCACCGAGAAATAGTTGATGTGCTGCGTGCGCCCGGGCGTGCGCGAGGAGAACGCGAGCCGCTTCTGGTTGCACAGGATGTTGATGGCCGTCGACTTGCCGGCGTTGGAGCGGCCGGCGAAGGCCACCTCGGGGACGGCCGTGGCGGGCAGGTCGCGGAGGTGGTTGACGGTAATAAAGAAGCGAGCCTGGTGTAGGAGCGACATGCGGGTGGTGCGTTGAAGCACGGTGAGGCGTTGAGGCGGACGAGCGCGCGCGCCGTGGGCGCGCGGGCGGAATGCTCGCGCCGCGGGAAGGGGAGCCGGGACGGCTGGTGCGCCGGTGCCACACGGGCAGGGCCAAGACCTGAGCCAAGTCAATCCGGAAAGCGATTTATTGTACAATAACCCGGTTTACGGTCTCCTGAGCGGGTGACGTGTGGCATCCTTGCGGGTTGTAGTGCAGGGTGTCCTGTCCGGTCCGGGGCACCTTCGTGTATCCCGTTCCATCATGATCGGATGCACGATGCTCAGGCCCTTGCAATAAGGCGCGTCCTCACCGCCAGCAGGGGCAGATCGGCATGCATTACGGTGTTCATAACAATTCTGACAAGGTGTGTGCGAATGAACCGCATTGCGAAACTTCTGGGAGTCATGGCGCTGGCTGTTCCGGCCGCCGCGATGACAGGGCTGGCATCTGCCGCAGAGCAGGCCGCCGCCAAGGCTGATCCCGCCAAGGGCGAAACGCTGTACACCCAGGGCGCGCCCGATCGCAATGTTCCCGCATGTCTCTCCTGCCACGGCGCCGCCGGCAATAGCGGCGCGGCCGCCAATCCCAAGCTGGCAGGCCAGCAGGCTGAGTACACCCACAAGCAACTCTCCGATTTCAAGGCCAAGACGCGTACTAACGCCATCATGACGCCGTATGCCTCCGCCCTGAGCGATCAGGAAATGAAGGACGTCGGTGCGTACCTGGCCAAGCAGCAGCTGAAGCCGGCCACGGCGAAGAACAAGGATACGATCGAGGCCGGGCAGAAGATCTACCGCGGCGGTATCGCGGCCAAGGGCGTGCCCGCGTGCGCGGCCTGCCATGGCCCGACCGGCGCCGGCATCCCGGCCCAGTACCCGCGCATCGGCGGCCAGTATTCTGAATACACCGAAGCGCARCTGGTGGCGTTCCGCCAGGGCACCCGTAAGAATAATTCGGTCATGAGCACGATCACAGCCAGGATGTCGGATGCCGAGATCAAGGCCGTGGCGGATTACGTCGCTGGCRTCCGTTAAAGTCGTACCGGCCCACGCGCCACGGCRCCTCCAGCGGTGAACCGGACGCGCGGGCAACAATCGAAGAGGGTGGCCCTGCCTGCAAGCGGGACCACCCTTTTTTCATGTTTTTGCGACGTCAGCCGCATGCTGCACCGGCATTACCCAGAAACCTGTCACMGCCCATGTCCACCCCATCCACTTCAGGGCTGCACCTGAAGACCCCCCACCGTGTGCTGCGCGACGGCGTGGAACTGCTGTCCTCGATGCGCTTCGCCATCACGCTGCTGACGGTGATCGCCATCGCCAGCATCATCGGTACGGTGCTCAAGCAGAACGAGCCGTATCCAAACTACGTCAACCAGTTCGGGCCGTTCTGGGCGGACCTGTTCCACGCGCTGTCGCTCCAGAAGGTCTACAGTTCCTGGTGGTTCCTGCTGATCCTGGCGTTCCTCGTGATTTCCACGTCCCTGTGCATCACCCGCAACGGTCCGCGGATGATTGCCGACATGCGCTCGTGGAAAGACCATGTGCGCGAACGCAGCCTGCGCGCGTTCCACCATCGTGCCGAGTACGAGGCCCCGCGCGGCCGCGAGGAGGCGGTGGGCAGGCTGACCGCGCTGCTGCGCAACCGTGGCTACCGCGTGAAGCCGGTGGCACACGAGGGGGCCACGCTGCTGGCGGCCAAGGCCGGGGCAGCGAACAAGCTCGGCTATATCCTGGCGCACACGTCCATCGTGGTGATCTGCATCGGCGGCCTGCTCGATGGCGACATGCTGATCCGCGCCCAGATGTGGTTCGGCGGCAAGAGCCCAATCGACGGCAACGCCATCATCAGCGAGATTCCGGCCAAGCACCGCCTGTCGGCCAGCAACCCCGGGTTCCGGGGTAATGCCTTCGTGCCCGAGGGCGCCACGGTGTCCACGGCCATCCTGAACATTGCCGATGGCGCGCTGGTCCAGGACTTGCCGTTCACGATCACGCTCAAGAAATTTTCGGTGGATTACTACACCACGGGCATGCCGAAGCTGTTCGCCTCGGATGTGGTGGTGACGGACCGCGCCACGGGCAAGCAGACCGAGGCAACGATCAAGGTCAATGAGCCGCTGATCGTCGATGGCGTGGCAATTTACCAGTCGAGCTTCGAGGATGGCGGCTCCAAGCTCAAGTTCGTGGGCTATCCGATGTCRGGCGCGGCGCACCGCACCTTCGCGCTGGCTGGCACGGTCGGCGGCAACGCCAAGCTGGCTGGCACCGGTACCGGGGCGGATCAGGAGGATCTGACCGTCGAATTCAGTGATTTTCGACTGATGAATATCGAGAACGTCACCGATGCCTCGGGCAAGCCCGACGCTCGGGGCGTGGCGCGCAAGTCGCTGAACCAGACGCTCGAGCAGCACCTGGGCGCGGCGGCCAGCACGGACAAGGAGAAGACGCTGCGCAACGTCGGCCCGTCGGTGCAATACAAGCTGCGCGACCGCACCGGCCAGGCGCGCGAATACAACAACTACATGGTGCCGGTGCAGCTGGAGGGCCAGTCGGTGTTCCTGGCCGGCATGCGGGAGTCGCCGAGCGAGGCGTTCCGCTACCTGCGCATTCCGGCCGACGACCAGAACGGCGTGGGCGACTGGATGCGCCTGCGCGCGGCGCTGCAGGACAGCGCGATGCGTGGCGAAGCCGCGCGCCGCTTTGCGGCCATCTCGATGCCTGGCGCCGATAAGGACACGCTGCGCAAGCRACTCGCCGAGAGCGCCCAGCGCGCGATGGACCTGTTCGCCGGCGCCACGCGCAGCGCGCCCGATGCGCCGCCGGGCGGCTTCACCGCCATCGCCGCGTTCCTCGAAAAGTCCGTGCCGCCCGCCGAGCAACAGAAGGCGGCCGATGTGCTGCTGAGGATTCTCAATGGCTCGATGTGGGAATTGTGGCAACTGTCGCGTGAGCGCGACGACCTGCCGGCCATCGCGAACGACGCGAAAAGCGGCGCTTTCCTGCAGCAGGCCATCAACACGCTGTCGGACAGTTTCTTCTACGGCGCGCCGGTTTTCCTGCAGCTCGATGACTTCCAGCAGATCAAGGCCAGCGTGTTCCAGATGACGCGTGCGCCGGGCAAAAACATCGTGTATCTTGGCTGTTTGCTGCTCGTTCTTGGCGTTTTTTCGATGTTCTACATCCGCGAGCGGCGCGTGTGGATCTGGATCAAGGACAGTGCCGCGCAGGGGCCRGACAATGCGGCGCAGCGGGCCGGCAGCCATGTGCTGATGGCCATGTCGACGCAGCGCCGGACGATGGATTTCGAGAAGGAGTTCAGGGCACTGCGCGACGATATCGGACGCGCAGCCGGCGCGGGGCCATCGCCGGGGACGCACCCGTCGCACCCCTCAGCCGATTCGTCGGCACATTGATGCGCACCGATCACCGGGATTCACGGCATCAATGCCCGGTGATATGCGGGTGCGATCGATATAGTACATATGCATAACTCCCAAAAGCGCAGGAAATAGAGCAGGAATGTCATGTCGTCCAATGTCAACCACGCCAACCCGGGCCTGAACCCGTCGCGCGCCAACGCTTCCAATGCCGCCAACGCCTCGATGGCGGATGCATCGGAGGCCTACCTCGAACCCTCGTTCCTGCGCCGGCTGGGCTGGCTCGACTGGGCCTTCGCGCTGTTGCTGGTGGTGGGCGCCGGGTTTGCGCTCACGCGCTACGGCGCCTGGATGAATGTCTACGACAAGGCCGTGCTGGTGGCCGCCGTGCCCACCTTCGCGCTGCTGGGCTGGCACTGGAAGGCGGTGCGGCCGCTGATGGTCGGCATGGCCGTGCTGGCGCTGTTCGCGATCCAGCTCTACCAGGGCGACCTCGCTCGCGCTGAGCAGGCCTTCTTCCTCAAGTACTTCCTGTCGAGCCAGTCGGCCATCCTGTGGATGAGCGCGCTGGTCTACCTGTCCACGCTGTTCTACTGGGTTGGTTTCCTCGCGCGGTCCGATACCGGCTCGAGTATTGGCAGCAAGCTGCTGTGGGCGGCCGTGGTGCTCGGCTTCACGGGCCTGCTGGTGCGCTGGTACGAGTCGTACCTGATCGGCGCGGACATCGGCCATATTCCCATCTCGAACCTGTACGAAGTCTTCGTCCTGTTCACGCTGATCACCTCGCTGTTCTACCTCTATTACGAACGCCGCTACGCCACGCGCGCGATGGGGCCGTTCGTGCTGCTGGTGGTGTCGGCGGCGGTGGGTTTCCTGCTCTGGTACACGGTCACCCGCAACGCGCAGGAGATCCAGCCGCTGGTGCCGGCGCTGCAAAGCTGGTGGATGAAGATCCACGTACCGGCGAACTTCATCGGCTACGGCACGTTCGCGCTGGCGGCGATGGTGTCGGTGGCGTACCTGCTCAAGGAGCGCGGGATCCTGGCTGAACGGCTGCCGTCGCTGGARCTGCTCGACGACGTCATGTACAAGGCCATCGCGGTCGGCTTCGCGTTCTTCACCATCGCCACCATCCTGGGCGCGCTCTGGGCCGCAGAGGCCTGGGGCGGGTATTGGAGCTGGGATCCGAAGGAAACCTGGGCGCTGATCGTCTGGCTCAACTACGCAGCGTGGCTGCACATGCGTCTGATGAAGGGCCTGCGCGGCACGATGGCGGCGTGGTGGGCGCTGGTCGGCCTGCTGGTCACGACGTTCGCGTTCCTGGGTGTCAACATGTTCCTGTCGGGGCTGCATAGCTACGGCGAACTCTGACGCTGAGGTCTCCCGCTTGATCGACGAAGGCCCGCTTTGCTCAAGCGGGCCTTTTTCTTTGTGGCTACCCGGTAGAAAGTGCTGCATTGGGCTTTTATTGACGCCTGCACCACATTTTTTTAACTTTTCGGGAATAAACGGATCACATCAGGTGTTTACTGAGGAAGTACGGCGTCGACTGGCGGCGCCGCCCTGGAGAAAAGGAGACCCAATGATGACCACTCATCGTCACACCGCTGCATCGCTGCTGCGTCCCGCCCTGCTGGCCGTGGCTTCCGCGTCCGTCGTGCTGCTGGGCGCGTGTTCCAGCATGGGCATGGGCGGCGGCAACATGCCTCCGACCGTCAAGGTGACGAACGGCGCGCTGACCGATCCGCAGGGCCTGACGCTGTACACGTTCGACCGCGACCCGGCGAATGGCGGCAAGAGTGTCTGTAACGCCACTTGCGCGACCAACTGGCCGCCACTGCTGGCGGAACCGGGCACCAGCGGCACGGGCAGCTACACCATCATCACGCGTGACGACGGCACCCGCCAGTGGGCCTACAAGGGTATGCCGCTGTATCGCTTCGCCAAGGATGCCAAGGCTGGCGACCGCGCCGGCGATAACCTCAATAACGTCTGGCACGTCGCCAAGCCCTGACCGTCTACACATTGCTCCCCGGGCCACGTCCGGGGAGATGTCGGACGGCAAACGGCGGGGAAATAGTTGTCAGGTTTCCCCGCACCATCCGACCAAGCCCCATGTCCAACAGAACATGCGGCCATCAGGAACGCTCCCATCATGTTGATCCCTTCCCCCAAATGGCTTCGTGGTGACGATATCGCCACGTCCGAAATCACCCCGCGCCATATTTTCGAGTCGCGCCGCCGCCTGCTCGCGATGGCCGCCGCCGGCGCCGCGGGCAGTGTGCTGACGCCGTGGTTCGCCCGTGAGGCGTTTGCACAGGGCAACCCGGGCAAGGGCCAGCGCCTGGCGGCCACGCCGAACAACACCTACGTGATCACCGAGAAGCGCACGCCTTACGAGGACGTGACCACGTATAACAATTTCTACGAGTTCGGCACGGACAAGTCGGACCCGGCCCGCAACGCCGGCACGCTGCGGCCCCGGCCGTGGCAGGTGTCGGTGGAAGGACTGGTCAAGCAGCCGAAGGTCTACGACATCGACGAACTCGTGAAGCTCGCCCCGCAGGAGGAGCGCGTCTACAGGTTGCGCTGCGTGGAGGGCTGGTCGATGGTGATTCCGTGGATCGGCTACCCGCTCGCCGAGCTGATCCGCCGCGTGGAACCGCTCCCCGGCGCGAAGTTCGTCCAGTTCATCACGCTGGCCGACAAGAAGCAGATGCCTGGCATCAGCAGTTCCGTGCTCGACTGGCCGTATAGCGAAGGGCTGCGCATGGACGAGGCGATGCACCCGCTGGCGCTACTCACCTTCGGCCTGTACGGCGAGGTGCTACCGAACCAGAACGGCGCCCCGGTGCGCATGGTGCTGCCGTGGAAATACGGCTTCAAGAGCGCCAAGTCGATCGTTAAGATCCGCTTCCTGGACAAGCAGCCGCCGACCAGCTGGAACCTGGCCGCTTCGAATGAATATGGCTTTTATTCGAATGTGAATCCAGACGTCGATCACCCGCGCTGGAGCCAGGCTACCGAGCGGCGCATCGGCGAAGAGAAGGGCGGCGGCGGGTTCTCCGCGCTGTTCGCGCCCAAGCGCAAGACGCTGCCGTTCAACGGCTACGGCGCGCAGGTGGCGTCGCTGTATCAGGGCATGGATCTGAAGAAGAACTTCTGATGGCGGAGCCGGACATGATCGCGAATCAAGCCACGGCGCCGCGTGCGTCGGCCGCCGCTGCGCCCGCCCCGCGCGCCGGCGGGCTGGCGACGCTGTCGCCGTCGGGCGTGCGCGCCGTCAAGGTACTGGTGTGGATCCTGGCGCTGCTGCCGTTCGCCCGATTGCTCTATCTCGGCGCCACGGCGCAGTTCGGCGCCAATCCGCTTGAATTCGTCACGCGATCCACCGGAACCTGGACGCTGGTCATGCTCTGCGTCACGCTGGCCATCACGCCGCTGCGCCGCTTCACGGGGTGGAACTGGCTGATCAAGCTGCGGCGCATGCTCGGGTTGTTTGCGTTCTTCTACGCCGTGCAGCACTTCCTGTTGTGGCTGGGCGTGGACCGCGGGTTCGACGTCGCGTACATGATCAAGGACATCGCAAAACGTCCATTTATCACGGTGGGGTTTGCTGCGTTCGTGCTGTTGGTGCCGTTGGCGGCTACGTCGACCAATGGCATGGTCAAGCGGCTGGGCGGCAAGCGGTGGCAGGCGCTGCACAAAGCGATCTATGCGATCGCCGTGCTCGGCATCCTGCATTTCTGGTGGCACAAGGCGGGCAAGAACGACTTCAGCGAAGTGTCGATCTACGCCGCCGTGGTGTTCGTGCTGCTGGGCCTGCGGATGTGGTGGTGGGCGCGCAAGCGCGCCGCGTAGCGAGGATGGCGCGCCCCCCGCCGTGCGGAGAGGGGCGCCGCTGGGTCAGCCCTTGAGCAGGTGCTCGCCCTTGAACAGGTCGGCCGGCAGTTCGCGCTCGCGCACCAGGTGCACGGTGTCGCCATCGACCATCACCTCGGCGGCGCGGCCGCGGGTGTTGTAGTTGGAACTCATCACGAAACCATAAGCGCCGGCGGACATCACCGCCAGCAGGTCGCCCGGCTGCACGGCCAGCGCGCGGTCGCGGCCGAGCCAGTCGCCCGATTCGCACACCGGGCCCACTACGTCATAGGTCACGGGCGCGTCGGCGCGCGGCGCCACGGGCTCGATCCGGTGGTAGGCCTCGTACATCGCCGGGCGCGCCAGATCGTTCATCGCCGCATCGACGATGCAGAAGTTCTTGGCCGCGCCGGGCTTCAGGAATTCCACCTGCGTCAGCAGCGCGCCGGCGTTGCCTACCAGCGAGCGGCCCGGCTCGAACAGCACCTCGCGGTGGCCATGGCCACGTGCTGCTACGCGGTCCAGCAGGGTGGTGGCGAAGCCGGTGATRTCGGGCGGGGTTTCATCGGCATAGGTGATGCCCAGGCCGCCGCCCACGTCGATGTGGTCCAGACGGATACCTTCGCGCTCAAGCGCTTCCACCACGTCGAGCACCTTGTCGAGCGCCTCCAGATAGGGCGCCACTTCCGTGATCTGCGAGCCGATATGGCAGTCGATGCCGACCACTTCGAGGTGCGGCAGCGCGGCGGCGGCACGGTAGGTCGGCAGTACGTCCTCGAACGCCACGCCGAACTTGTTGCCCTTGAGACCGGTTGAGATATAGGGATGCGTCTTGGCATCCACGTCCGGATTGATCCGCAGCGACACGCGCGCGCGCTTGCCCAGCCGGCCGGCCACGGCGTTCAGCCGGTCCAGTTCGGGGATCGATTCGACGTTGAAGCCGCGTACGTCGTGCTCCAGCGCCAGCGCCATGTCGGCCTCGCTCTTGGCCACGCCCGAGAACACCACCTTGCGCGGATCGCCGCCGGCGGCCAGCACGCGGAGCAGTTCGCCACCGGACACAATGTCGAAACCGGCGCCCAGCTGGGCGAACACCTGCAGCACGGCCAGGTTCGAATTCGCCTTCACGGCGAACTGCACATGCGCGTTGCGGCCCTTGCAGGCGGCGGCGTAGGCCTGGTAGGCCGTGGTCAGCGCGGCGCGCGAGTAGACGTAGGTCGGCGTGCCGAACTCGGCCGCGATACGGGCCAGCGGCACTTGTTCGACGGCCAGGGCGCCGTCGCGGCGGGTAAAGAAATCAGTCATGTTCTGCGTGCGGAGGGGCGAGGCGCCCAGGTTACTTCGTCGAATTCGTGTTCGTGGCCGGCTCGGCAGGAACCGGCGCGCTGGTGGCGGGTTCGCCCATCGGCCGTGCCGGTGCCACCGCGCCCGCCTGGCCCAGGCCCGGATCGGGCACCGTGGGCGGGGTCGGGGCGGGCGGTACCCGGGGCATGGTCAGCGGGCCGCGAACGCCGCATCCGGTCAGGGTCATCGCGAGTACGGCGGCAAACGCCGATACAATCGCACCACGACGCAGCTTCGGGGAGTCCTTCATTGTCTGAATGCCTTGGATGGCTTGGGGTGACTTTCTGGATGGCTGGCGAAACGGCCCGGAATCCGCAGGAATCCGTGGCAAGTCCCGACAATTTTCCATTTTTCCGCCAGCCGGATCGCGACCCGGGACGTCTGTCCGGGCGCGMTGCCGGCGGCCTTGGAGTGTAGCATGCCCCCCCTCACCGAAAGCGAGTTCCTGGTACTGGCCGGCAAGGCCCTGGACCGGCTGGAAGCCGACATCGAAACCGCCGCCGACGCGGCCGACGCCGATGTCGAGATCAACCGCACCGGCAATGTCATGGAGCTGGAATTCGAGGATGGCTCGAAGATCATCGTCAATAGCCAGGCGCCGATGCAGGAGCTGTGGGTGGCAGCGAAGGCCGGCGGTTTCCACTTCCGCCACGACGGCGCCAAGTGGATGGATACGCGCAGCGGCGCCGAACTGTACGCGGCGCTCTCCACCTATATGAGCCAGCAAGCGGGCGTCACGCTGACGCTCGGCTAAGGCAGCGCCGGCCCCAGCCRACAAAAAACCGGCCGAGTGGGCCGGTTTTTTGTTGGGGCGAAAATTACCGTCCGGATGCCGATCAGGCGCTCAAGCGCCGCCGAACATCTCCAGGATCTTGCGCTTCTCGGCTTCCGTATCCTGCGCCGGACGCGCGCTCTCGTCGGGTTTGCCGGGCCACGGATCGCCCAGTCCCACCGATGCCACGCCGGCACCCGCCGCGTTCTCCTCGAGCGTCCAGTCGCCGGCCACCATCACCACGCCTTCCGGCGCCTGCCGGTCGGGGCTCTCGGGCACGCCCTTGAGCGCCTTGCTCATATAGCTGACCCAGATCGGCAGCGCCAGGCCGCCACCGGTTTCGCGCACGCCCAGGCTCTTGGGCTGGTCGTAGCCCATCCACGCAATCGCCACGAGCTTCGGCGTGTAGCCGGCGAACCAGGCATCCACGGCATCGTTCGTGGTACCGGTCTTGCCGGCCAGGTCGTTGCGGCCCAGGCGCTGCTTGGCCGGGTTGGCCGTGCCGCTACGTACCACCTCGCGCAGCATGCTGTCGGCGATGAACGCGGTACGCGCATCCAGCACGCGCACGGCGTCCTGGCCAGCCTTCTGCGGACGGGTCTCGGAGATCACGTTGCCGCGCGAATCCACCACGCGCTGGATCAGGTACGGATTGACGCGATAGCCGCCGTTGGCGAACACCGAGTAGGCGCCGGCCATCTGGAGCGGCGTCACCGCGCCGGAGCCCAGCGCCATCGGCAGGTAGGCCGGGTGCTTGTCGGCCTCGAAGCCGAACCGCGTGATGTAGTCCTGCGCGTAYTGCGTGCCGATCGCGCGAAGAATTCGTACGGATACGAGGTTCTTCGACTTGGCCAGCGCGCGGCGCATCGTCATCGGGCCTTCGAACTTGCCGTCGTAGTTCTTCGGCTCCCAGACCTGGCCGCCGGTGTCGGGGCCGATCGTCAGCGGGGCATCGTTGATCACCGTGGCGGGCGAGAAGCCCTTCTCCAGCGCGGCCGTGTAGATGAATGGCTTGAAGCTCGAGCCCGGCTGGCGCCACGCCTGCGTCACGTGGTTGAACTTGTTGCGGTTGAAGTCGAAGCCGCCGACCATCGCCCGGATCTCGCCATCTTCAGGATTCAACGAGACGAAGGCGGCCGCCACCTCAGGCAGCTGGGTGACGGACCACGTGTTGTCCTTGGCRTCCTGCGTGACGCGGATGATCGCGCCGGGGCGGATCTTGACCTTGGGCTGGGCATTGGCCGACAGCGACGGTGCGATGAACCGCAGCGCCGTGCCTTCGATCGTCGCCACCTCGCCCGAGAGCAGCGTGGCGCGTACCTGCTTCGGCGTCACGCTGGTGACCACGGCCGAGCGCAGGTCGTCGCTGCCCGGGTGCTCCACCAGGGCGTCGTCGATGGCCTGCTCGCGTTCGGACGGATTCGACGGCAGGTCGACGAACGCCTCCGGGCCGCGATAGCCGTGCTTGCGCTCGTAGGTCATGATGCCGCCGCGCACCGCGTCGTACGCGGCGTCCTGGTCGGCCTTGTTCAGCGTCGTGTAGACGTTGAGGCCGCGCGTATAGGTCTCCTCGCGATATTGTGCGTACATGAGCTGGCGCACGATTTCCGCGACGTATTCGGCATGGGTGGAGAACTCGTTACCCTCGCCGCGCACCTTCAGCTCCTCGCGCACGGCCTGGTCGTACTGCGCCGGCGTGATGTAGCCGAGGTCGCGCATGCGCTGGAGGATGTATTCCTGGCGCACCTTGGCGCGGCGCGGGTTCACCACGGGGTTGTAGGCCGACGGCGCCTTCGGCAGGCCAGCCAGCATGGCGGCCTCGGCCGGCGTCACGTCCTTGATCGACTTGCCGAAGTAGACCCGCGCGGCGCTGGCGAAGCCGTAGGCGCGCTGCCCCAGGTAGATCTGGTTCATGTACAGCTCGAGGATCTGGTCCTTGGTCAGGTTCGCCTCGATCTTGTACGCCAGCAGCATCTCGTAGATCTTGCGCGTGTAGGTCTTCTCGCTCGAGAGGAAGAAGTTGCGCGCCACCTGCATGGTGATGGTGGAGGCGCCCTGCGACAGCCCGCCACGCAGGTTGGCCAGCCCGGCGCGCAGCACGCCCACGAAGTCGACGCCGCCGTGCTCGTAGAAACGGTCGTCCTCGATCGCGAGCACGGCCTTCTTCATGACGTCCGGGATCTCGGTGATCGGCACGAAGTTGCGGCGCTCCTCGCCGAACTCGCCGATCAGCACGTTGTCCGCCGTGTAGATCCGCAGCGGGATCTTCGGCCGGTAGTCGGTGATGGTGTCCAGCGATGGCAGGTTGGGCGCGGCCACGACCAGCGCGTAGCCCACCAGCAGCGCCACGGCGACCAGCCCGGCGACAAGCAGTCCAATCAGCCCGAACATGATCCGCGCCCAGAGCGGACGGCGGACGGGAAGGGACGGCTTCTGTTGTGCTGTGGCCATAAGGGTTTACCTAATCAGAGTGCCCGGATTATATCGTCGGGGATGGGGCGTCCCAGGTGCGCCGTGCCGCAAAAGGCGCTATCGCCCTGTTACAAGATGTAATCCTGTTGAGATCAGGTTGTCACGGCGCGCAGGTCTTCGGCGCAGGGCGGGTTGGCGGGTGTCGCGAAGGCGTGTTGGCCGGGAGACCGGATCGAGGGTGACCGATGCGGTGGCGCGACGCTCTGTAACGGGCTTGAGGTGGACCGTGGGATTTTGGCAACGCTTTCGCGCGGCCCGTCTGAAAAAGAAAGCGTGGTCAGATCGGCACATTGCGCGCGCCTCTGCTTTTTGTGAGAATCCACGAACATAAAAGAGCAAACGTTTCATCCAAGAAACTAATCTGGCTCGCCCCATTAGAGCAGTCATGCCGTGGGCGAGTTCAAATGTCAGGGGGTCACCTTGCGACGGGGCATCTTGTCGGGTCTTCTGCGCCGGACTACGGTCGGCGTAGATATCGGGTCGTCCAGCGTCAAGGTCGTGGAGCTGTCCGTTGGGGCGGGCAAACACGACTTCAGGCTGGAAAAATGCGCCAGCGAACTGCTGGACCGCAACGCCGTTGCCGATGGCAACGTCGTCAACATCGAGGCCGTGGGCATCGCGCTGAAGCGAGCCCTTGGCAAGGCCGGTATTCGTACCAAGGACGTTGTCCTTGGCGTGCCGTCCATGCTGACGGAATCTCAGACTGTCAGTCTTCCGGACAACCTGTCCGAGGACGAACTCTATTCGCAGGTCGAATCGGAGGCGCACCGCCTCTATCCGCCTTCCCAGGCGGTGAATTTCGACTTCGCGGTGATTGGCCCCAACGAGACCGAAGGCGGGATTGGCGTGCGCGTGACGGCCGCCAACAGCGATCGCGTGCAGGAGCGGGTGACGGCGGCCGAAATGGCTGGCCTGAAGCCGCAGGTGATGGATGTCGAGGAGTACGCCGTGCAGCGCTCGGTCGTACAGATGCTCGGCGTGCCGTCCTCCCTGACCGAGACCGATGCCAAGGATCTCCCCGTGGTCGCCGTCATCCACCTCGGTGGCAGTCGCTCCAAGGCGATCTTCTACCAGGGCTGGAAGGAACTCTACGAACAGCCACTGAACAGCTACGGCGACCAGCTCACGCAGAGCGCCGCGCGCATGTTCACGCTGGATGCCCTCAAGGCCGAGATCAAGAAGCGCAAGAACACGCTGCCTGAAGCGTGGCGCGCGCAATTGCTCAAGCCGTCGCTGGAAGCCCTGGCGATGGAAGTGCAGGGCGCCATCGGCAATTTCGTAGCCAGTTCCAGCCTGGGCCGGGTCGACGAGATCCTGCTCTCGGGCGGACATGCCTCGCTGCTGGGGGTGCAGGCCGCCATCCAGCAGCAGACGCAGATCACTACCACGCTGGCCAATCCTTTCGCCAACATGATGACCGCAGGCAACGTCAACGAGCGCTATCTCCAGCGCGACTTGCCGGCCTACATCGTCAGTGCGGGACTGGCATTGCGCGGGCTGCAATAACCCACGGGGGGAGAAGCATGTCCACGACGACGAACACCATCCCGTCGGTCAACCTGCTGCCGTATCACGAGGCCCGCAAGGCCGCGCGGCGCAAGAAGGTCTATTCGCTCCTGGGCGGCGCGGCAGCCGCCGGGGCGGTCATCGTGCTGATCGGCGGGTTCTATATCGACTCGCAGATCGAGGCCGTGACGGCGCGCAACGCCGTGCTGCAGCAGGCCAACACGCAGATGGATGGCCAGATCCGCGAGGTCAACACGCTCAAGAAGGATATCGAGGCCCTGCTGGACCGCCAGCGCGCCATCGAGAGCCTGCAGGCGGAGCGCAACCTGCCCGTGCAGCTGCTCGAAGAGCTGGTGCGCCAGGTGCCGGAAGGCGTCTACCTGACCAGCCTGAAGCAGACCGGCGACAGCTTTGTCATGGCTGGCGTGGCGCAGTCCAACGAACGCGTGTCCGAACTGCTGCGCAATATCGACCAGGTGACGTGGCTCGACCGCGCCGAACTGGTGGAATCGAAGGCCGTGACGATGACCAACAACCTGCGCGAGCAGCGCCGGCTGTTTGATTTCTCGATGCGGTTCTCCTATCGCGCGCCGGAAGTGCCTGGCGACAAGAAGAAGGGCGCCGCCTCCGATGCCGCGGCCAAACCTGCAGCGGGGAAGGTCTGATCATGGCACTCAATTCGGATATTTCCCTCAATGACCTGACCGCGCAGTTCCGCGGCCTGAACCTGAACGAGCCCGAGACCTGGCCGGCCGCGCCGCGCCTGCTGTTCTCGGCGCTGGCCGCCGTGATCGTGCTGGTGGTCGGCTGGCAGTTCTACTGGAGCGACAAGAACACCGAACTCGAACGCAAGCATGCGGAGCACGAGACGCTGAAGCAGTCGTTCAAGACCAAGGTGGCGCAGGTGGCCAATCTGGACGCGCTGCGCGCCCAGAAGACGGAGGTGGAAAAGCGCGTGGCGCTGGCCGAGCGCCAGTTGCCGAACAGCACCGAGATGGATGCGCTGCTGGCCGACGTGAACCACGCCGGCGTGGCGCGCGGCCTCCAGTTCGAGCTGTTCAAGCCGCAGGCCGCCGTGGTCAAGTCGTATTTCGCCGAAATTCCGGTGAACCTGAAGGTCACCGGCCGCTACCACGACGTCGCGCTGTTCAACGCGGACGTGGCGGCGCTCTCCCGGATCGTTTCGATGCGCAACCTGAACATGGCGGTGGCCAAGGACGGCACGTTGTCGATGGAAGCGCAGGCCATGGCCTACCGCGCCCTGGATCCGGACGAGCAGGCGGCCCAACGCCGCGCCGCCGCGGACGCTGCCGCCAAGAAGGCCAAGGGAGGTGCCAAGTGAGCCGGTTGACACATCGCCCCCCGCATCGCATTGCCATGATGTCACGCACGTCCCGCACGCCGCGCCGGCTGGCAGCCGCCGCTGTTGCGATGCTGGCCGCCACCACGCTGACCGCCTGCGGCGCCAGCGAGGACGAAGGGCTGCAGCAGTGGATGAGCCAGACGCGCGCCGCCAAGGCGCCGCCGCCGGAGCCGCTGCCCGAGGTCAAGCCGTACGTGCCGCGCGAATACGGCGGCCGCACGTCGCCGGAACCGTTCGCGCAGACCAAGATTGGTGAGCTGAACAAGACGATGTCTGAGTCGCCGGAGGCCGGACGGCGACGCGAGCCGCTTGAGGAATTCCCGCTGGAAAACTTCAAGATGCTCGGCATGCTGAAAAAAAACGGCGAGACCTACGGTGTCGTACGCGTAGATAACAAGATCCACCACGTCAAAGTGGGTCAGTATCTCGGCCAGAGTTATGGCCGGGTGGTCCGCATCAACGATCAAGAGATCGTGTTGCGCGAATTGGTTCGGGAAGGGGTCTCAGATTGGAAAGAGAAAATGACCAGCCTGAAGCTGGAGGCATCCGCATGATCACGGCACGATGGTACCGGGCGCTTGCGGGCGCAGCAGCGATGGCATTGGTGCTGGCCTCTCCGGCCGCACACGCTCAGACTAACCAGCTCAAGCAGGTGGAAGCCAACGTCGTTGGCGAGCAGACCGTGTTCACGGTCGACCTGCAAGGGCCGCTCACGCAGAAGCCTGCGGACTTCACCACGCAGAATCCGGCGAAGATCGCGATCGACTTCTTCGACACGGGCTTCCCTGCCGGCCGTGCGCAGTACGAGTACGCCGGCAAGGTGCTCAAGAGCGCCAATGTGATGCAGATCGGCGACCGCACCCGCGTGGTGCTGAACCTGAGCCGCTCGGCCACGTATCGCACGGAAGTGCGCGGCAACCAGTTCGTGGTGTTGCTGGACAACGTGGCGCAGACCAGCACGACGTCGGCACCGACGTTCGCGGCCAGCCCGGCGCCGGCACAGGCGGCCAACCGCCCGGCGCTGCGCAATATCGACTTCCGGCGCGGCACCGACGGTGCAGGGCGGGTGGTCGTGGACCTGTCCTCGCGCGACTCGGGCATCAATATCCAGCAACAGGGCCAGAACCTGGTGGTGGACTTCATGGGCACCGCGCTGCCGCAGGACCTGCGCCGCCGCTTCGACGTGACGGACTTCGGCACGCCGGTACAGGGCATGCGCGCCAGCGACGCCAACGGCAACGCCCGTCTGACCATCGAGCCGCGCGGTAACTGGGAGTACAGCTCGTACCAGACCGACAACCAGTTCGTGGTGGAAGTGCGTCCGGTCAAGGATGATCCGAACAAGCTGATCGCCGGCCAGGGTTACCGGGGCGAGCGCCTGTCGCTGAACTTCCAGAACATCGACATCCGCTCGCTGCTCCAGGTGTTCGCCGACTTCACGAACCTGAACATCATCACGAGCGACACGGTGCAGGGCAACCTGACGCTGCGTCTCAAGGATGTGCCGTGGGACCAGGCGCTCCAGATCGTGATGGATTCGAAGGGTCTGGCCTCCCGCCGCAACGGCAACGTGCTGTGGGTGGCACCCAAGGCGGAACTGGCGACCAAGGAGAAGCTGGAACTCGAGGCGGCGCAGCAGATCACCGAGCTCGAGCCGATCCGCAGCCAGGTCTACCAGCTCAACTACCAGCGGGCGGACGATGTGCGCCGCATGCTGCTGGGCCAGAGCACCGGCGGTTCGGGTGCCAGCTCGGGCGGCGTGGCCGCGGGCGGCGCGGCCGGCACGATGGGCGCGACGCGCATGCTGTCCAAGCGCGGCTCGCTGACGGCTGACCCGCGTACCAACCAGCTGTTCGTGTCGGACGTGGCGAGCAAGCTCGAGGAAGTGCAGAACTTCCTGACGAAGATCGACATCCCGGTGCGCCAGGTGATCATTGAGGCACGTATCGTCGAGGCCAGCGACACCTTCAGCCGGAACCTCGGCGTGAAGCTGGGCTTTGCCTCGCAGCGGTCGGGCGCTGGCTACGGCAACTCGTACACCAACGTGGTGAGCCCGATCACGCAGGACGCCACGTGGGATAACGGCCCGGCCCTGAGCCTGCCGGCCGCCGCGATCAACGGCACGAACCCGGCATCGGTGGCGTTCAGCATCTTCAACGCCGGTGCGGGCCGCTTCCTGGCGCTCGAACTGTCGGCGCTGGAAGCCGACGGCAAGGGCAAGATCATCTCCAGTCCGCGCGTGGTCACTGCCAACAACATCAAGGCGCTGATCGAGCAGGGCACGGAGTTGCCGTACCAATCCGCCACGTCGAGCGGTGCCACCTCGGTGCAGTTCCGCAAGGCCAACCTGAAGCTCGAGGTCACGCCGCAGATCACGCCGGAAGGCAACGTGCTGCTGGATGTGGACGTGAACAAGGACAGCGTGGGTATCCAGACCACCAACGGCTTCGCCATCGACACCAAGCACGTGCAGACGCAGGTGCTGGTGGAGAACGGCGGCACCGTGGTGATTGGCGGTATCTACAGCCAGGAAGAGAGCAACAACTACAACAAGGTGCCGTTCCTGGGCGATATCCCGGTGATCGGCTACCTGTTCAAGAACAACGCCAAGGTCAACAACCGCACCGAGCTGCTGGTGTTCCTGACGCCGCGTATCCTGAACGACAACGTGTCGCTGAAATAACCGCGCCGGGTGCAGTACCGGGCCCGGATGCAGTAGACTGAGAGGCCGCGTCGCTTGCCGACGCGGCCTTTTTTCATTGGCGGCGTCGTCAGGCAGCCAGGCCGGAAGCGCGCGATGCCGCGTGATGTATTGTCATCACCTGTTTGCGAAAGTCCCGGCCGGGGCGATAATGCGAAGCCGCCAGGCACCACGCCTGCTTGACCTCGATACCCCAGTGACCGCGCAAGCCACTCGCCCGAATCTCTTCTTCGTTGGCCTTATGGGCGCCGGCAAGACTACCGTCGGCCGCACCGTGGCCCGGCGTCTCAACTACCCGTTCTTCGACTCCGACCATGAGCTCGAGGCGCGTTGCGGCGTGCGGATTCCGATTATTTTCGAGCACGAGGGCGAGGCGGGCTTCCGCGACCGCGAGGCGCACATCATTGCCGAGCTGGCTTCGCGCCAGGGCATCGTGCTGGCCACGGGCGGCGGCGCCGTGCTGCGCCCGGAGAACCGCGAGGTGCTGCGCGCCAATGGCACCGTGGTCTACCTGCGCGCGAGCCCGCACGACCTGTGGCTGCGCACCCGCCACGACCGCAATCGCCCGCTGCTCCAGACCCAGGACCCCAAGGGCCGGCTCGAGGCGCTGTACGCCGAGCGCGACCCGCTCTACCGCGAAGTGGCGGATTTCATCATCGAAACCGGCAAGCCGTCCGTGGCACAGCTTGCTAATATGGTTCTGATGCAACTTGAGATGGCCGGCTTTGTGTTTCCGCCCGCGGAAGCCATCCCGGACGGCGATGCGGCCACGCCCGCGGCGCCGGACCAGCCGGCGCAGGACACCCATTCATGATTACGCTTGAAGTCGACCTCGGGACGCGCAGCTACCCGATCCATATCGGTGGCGGTCTGCTCGACCGCGCCGAATTGCTGGCGCCGCACGTGCGCGGCCAGCACGCCGTCATCGTCACCAACGAGACGGTCGGCCCGCTGTACGCCGCCCGGGTGGAAGCCACGCTGGCCGCGCTCGGCAAGACCGTGCGCGTGGTCACGCTGCCGGACGGCGAGCGTTTCAAGCACTGGGAAACCCTGAACCTGATCTTCGATGCGCTGCTGAGCGCCGGCGTCGACCGCAAGACCACGCTGATCGCACTCGGCGGCGGCGTGGTGGGCGACATGACCGGGTTTGCCGCCGCCTGCTACATGCGCGGCGTGCCGTTCGTGCAGATGCCGACCACGCTGCTGGCGCAGGTGGATTCCTCGGTGGGTGGCAAGACCGGCATCAACCACCCGCTCGGCAAGAACATGATCGGCGCGTTCCACCAGCCGAACGCGGTGATCGCCGACATCGACACCCTGCGCACCCTCCCGGCCCGCGAGCTGGCGGCCGGTCTGGCCGAGGTCATCAAGCATGGCGCGATTGCCGATACGGCCTACTTCGACTGGATCGAGACCCATATCGCCGGCCTGAACGCCTGCGATACCAGCCTGATGGCCGACGCCGTGCGCCGCTCCTGCGAGATCAAGGCCGCCGTGGTGGCCCAGGACGAGCGCGAGGGCGGCCTGCGGGCGATCCTGAACTTCGGCCATACCTTCGGCCATGCCATCGAGGCGGGCATGGGCTACGGCGAGTGGCTGCACGGCGAGGCGGTGGGCTGCGGCATGGTCATGGCTGCCGACCTGTCGCACCGGCTGGGCTTCATCGATACCGAGACGCGCGCGCGCATCCGCGAGCTGACCCGGGCGGCCATGCTGCCCGTGGTGGCGCCGGAACTCGGCATCGACCGCTATATCGAACTGATGAAAGTGGACAAGAAGGCCGAGGCGGGCAGCATCAAGTTCATCCTGCTGAAGAAGCTTGGCGATGCTTTCATCACCACCGTGCCCGACGCGGACCTGCGCGAGACGCTGCGCCACGCGACGTTGAAACCCCCAACCGAGGCACCGGTCGCCTGAACCCGCGATCGGCCATGCCTTGCAACCCCAAGCCCCGCCACCGGATTGCCGCATGACCGACCTCGAATCCCACCTCGCCCCGTACGCCGCCCACTCGTCGCAGTCGCGGGGGCGGGTGCATGCCGAACCGGCGTCGTCGTCGCGCAGCGAATTCCAGCGTGACCGCGACCGCGTGATCCACAGCACCGCGTTCCGGCGCCTGGAGTACAAGACCCAGGTGTTTGTGAACCATGAGGGCGACCTGTTCCGCACCCGGCTCACGCACAGCCTGGAGGTGGCGCAGATCGCGCGGTCCATCGCCCGTAACCTGCGCGTCAACGAGGATCTGGTCGAGGCGATCTCACTGGCGCACGACCTTGGACACACGCCGTTCGGCCATGCCGGGCAGGACGCGCTGAACCTCTGCATGAAGAACCACGGCGGTTTCGAGCACAACCTGCAGAGCCTGCTGGTGGTGGACGAGCTGGAGGAGCGCTACGGCGGCTTCAACGGCCTGAACCTGACGTTCGAAACGCGTGAGGGCATTCTCAAGCATTGCTCGCGGGTCAACGCGGCGGCGCTCGGGGAGCTGGGGCGGCGCTTCTTGGAGGGCGCGCAGCCGTCGCTGGAGGCCCAGCTGGCCAATCTGGCCGATGAGATCGCGTACAACAACCACGATATCGACGATGGCCTGCGCTCGGGGCTGCTGACGCTGGAACAGCTCGACGAAGTGCCGATGTGGGGCCGCCACCGGGCCGAGGTCACGGCCGCATTCCCGGGCATCAATGGCCGGCGCGCCATCAATGAGACGGTTCGCCGCATGATCAACACGCTGATCGTCGACCTGATCGAGACCACCGGGCGCAATATCGCCGCAGCCAACCCCAAGAATATCGATGCGGTGCGCGCCGCCGGGCCGCTKGTCGCCTTCAGCCCCAAGGTCCACGAGGAGGCCGCGGCGCTCAAGCGCTTCCTGTTCCGTCATCTATATAGGCACTATCTGGTGATGCGGATGTCCGCCAAGGCCCAGCGGATCATTTCGGACCTCTTCGGGGCCTTCATGCAGGACTCCCGCCTGTTGCCGCCGCAGTACCAGGCCAGCCATGGCGGCGACCAGCCGCGCCTGATTGCCCATTACATCGCCGGGATGACGGACCGCTACGCGATTCGCGAGCACCGCCGGATCTTCGCCGTCAGCGAGAGCGACTGATCCCGCCACGTCCCGAATTAAATGGGGACGGATCAGGCTATCATGCGGGGATTGCTGATTCACGTTCCTCGAATCCCCCGATGGCGCGCCTTCCCCGATTCTCCCCAGCCGGCTTGCCGGCGCTCGTGTTGCAACGCGGCAACAATCGTCAGCCCGTGTTCCTGGGCCCGGACGACTACCTCCATTACCTCGATTGCCTGCGCATGGCCGCGCGCGAGCATGAACTGGCCGTCCATGCCTACGCGCTGCGCCCAAACCATATCCATCTGGTGGCCACGCCCAAGGGGCTCGATTCCCTGAGCCTGGCGATGCAGGCCGTCGGCCGMCGCTACGCGCGGCACTTCAACCGGGTGGCCAATCGCACCGGCACGCTCTGGGAAGGGCGCTTCCGCTCGGCCGTGATCGAACCCAATGCCTGGCTGCTGCCGGCCATGCTCTATGCCGAAGGCAACGCGCTGCGTGCCGGCGAGGTGATGACGGCCGAAGCCGAYCGCTGGAGCAGCTACCGCCATCACGCSGGCATCGAGTCCAGCCCGCTTGTGAGCGATCACTCTGCCTACTGGGAGCTTGGCAACACGCCTTTCGAGCGCCAGTCGAACTATCGCGCGCTCACTGCCGAAGGGCTGTCCGGCAAGACGCTCGCCACACTGCGCAAACATGCCCATAGCGGGTGGCCGCTCGGCAACGAAGCCTTCCTGGCGCAKCTGGAGCGTCACGCCACGCGGCGCGTGCAGCCGTTGCCGAAGGGCCGGCCGCGCCGCGCCAGCGAGGAAGATCTCGACGAGGCWCCGGCCACCGATGCACCAGCCTGAAGAWYAAGTGCGCAAAAGTTAATGTGTCCCCATTAAAAATGCGCCCTGAACCGGGGCGATTTTTAATGTGTTCTGACCCCATTTAAAATTTTTGCGATACATTCCCGATTCTCATATAGTTGCTCCACCCACAGTCATTGTGCGGCGCGTCACGCTCGTGTACGCCGCTGCGGTCCCGCTGCCTGCCATCCGCCCGTCAAAGAGGCGCCTGCATCCAGCCACCCCCGTTCGGTCTGCCTTGCCGCGCGCGCTGCCTTCACCGGAATTCAGCCCGTGGACCACTCGCAACACCCCGCCGATCCCATCGATACCGCCGCCCGCCCGCAAGCGCAGGGCCTCTATGACCCGGCCAACGAGCATGACGCCTGCGGCGTCGGCATGGTTGCGCACATCAAGGGCCGCAAGTCGCACGAGATCATCTCGCAGGGCCTGAAGATCCTCGAGAACCTCGACCATCGCGGCGCCGTGGGTGCCGACAAGCTGATGGGCGACGGCGCCGGCATCCTGATCCAGATCCCGGACCAGTTCTACCGCGAGGAAATGGCCAAGCAGGGCGTGACCCTGCCGCCGAACGGCGAGTACGGCGTGGGCATGATCTTCCTGCCGAAGGAACACGCCTCGCGCCTGGCCTGCGAGCAGGAGCTCGAGCGCACGGTGCGCCTGGAAGGCCAGGTCGTGCTGGGCTGGCGTGACGTGCCGGTGGACTGCAACATGCCGATGTCCCCCACGGTGCGCACCACCGAGCCGGTAATCCGCCAGATCTTCATTGGCCGTGGCCGCGACATCATGACCACGGACGCGCTGGAACGTAAGCTCTACGTCATCCGCAAGACCGCCAGCCACGCCATCCAGGCGCTCAAGCTCAAGCACGGCAAGGAATACTTCGTGCCGTCGATGTCGGCCCGTACCGTGGTGTACAAGGGCCTGCTGCTGGCCACCCAGGTGGGCGAGTACTACCTCGACCTGCAGGACCCGCGCGCCGTCTCGGCCCTGGCCCTGGTGCACCARCGCTTCTCCACCAACACCTTCCCGGCCTGGGAGCTTGCCCACCCGTACCGCATGGTCGCCCACAACGGCGAAATCAACACGGTCAAGGGCAACGTCAACTGGGTCAACGCGCGCACGGGCGCCATCTCGTCGCCGGTGCTCGGCGACGACCTGCCCAAGCTGTGGCCGCTGATCTACCCGGGCCAGTCGGATACCGCATCGTTCGACAACTGCCTCGAACTGCTGACGATGGCCGGCTACCCGCTCGTCCACGCGATGATGATGATGATCCCGGAAGCSTGGGAACAGCACACGCTGATGGACGACAACCGCCGCGCGTTCTACGAGTACCACGCCGCCATGATGGAGCCGTGGGACGGCCCCGCCGCCATCTGCTTCACCGATGGCCGCCAGATCGGCGCCACGCTGGACCGTAACGGCCTGCGTCCGGCCCGTTTCTATGTGACGGAAGACGACGTGGTCGTGCTGGCCTCGGAAGCCGGCGTGCTGCCGTTCCCCGAGTCGCGCGTGGTGCAGAAGTGGCGCCTGCAGCCCGGCAAGATGTTCCTGATCGACATGGAACAGGGCCGCATCATCGACGACAAGGAGCTCAAGGACAACCTGGCCAAYGCCAAGCCGTACAAGAGCTGGATCGATGCCGTGCGCATCAAGATGGACGAACTCGAAGCCAAGCCCGAGGACGTGGCCGCCGAGAAGAAGCCCGTGGCGCCGCTRCTGGACCGCCAGCAGGCCTTCGGCTACACGCAGGAGGACGTCAAGTTCCTGATGGCGCCGATGGCGCTGGCCGGCGAGGAAGCCACCGGCTCGATGGGCAATGACTCGCCGCTGGCCGTGCTGTCGTCCAAGAACAAGACGCTGTACCACTACTTCAAGCAGCTGTTCGCCCAGGTGACCAACCCGCCGATCGACCCGATCCGCGAGAACATGGTYATGTCGCTGGTGTCGTTCATCGGCCCGAAGCCGAACCTGCTCGAACTGAACAACATCAACCCGCCGATGCGCCTCGAAGTGTCCCAGCCCGTGCTGGACTTCAAGGACATCGCCAAAATCCGCAACATCGAGCACTACACCGGTGGCAAGTTCCGCGCTTATGAGCTGAACATCTGCTATCCGACGGCATGGGGCAAGGAAGGCATCGAGGCGCGCCTGGCGTCGCTGTGCGCCGAGGCCGTTGATGCCGTGCGCTCGGGCTACAACATCCTGATCGTGTCCGACCGCCGCGTCGATGCCGATCATGTGGCGATTCCGGCACTGCTGGCGACGTCGGCCATCCACCATCACCTGGTGGAGAAGGGCCTGCGCACGTCCGCCGGCCTGGTGGTGGAAACCGGCTCCGCGCGTGAAGTGCACCACTTCGCGCTGCTGGCTGGCTACGGCGCCGAGGCSGTCCACCCGTACCTGGCSATGGAAACGCTGGCYGACATGGCCRCCGGCCTGTCKGGCGACCTGTCGCCGGAGAAGGCGGTCAAGAACTTCGTCAAGGCCATCGGCAAGGGCCTGTTCAAGGTGATGTCCAAGATGGGCATCTCCACGTACATGTCCTACACCGGCGCGCAGATCTTCGAGGCCATCGGCCTGTCGCGCGAACTGGTGCAGAAGTATTTCCACGGCACGCCGTCCAACGTGGAAGGCATCGGCATCTTCGAGGTTGCCGAGGAAGCCATCCGCCTGCACCGCGACGCGTTTGGCAACAACCCCGTGCTCGAGTCCATGCTCGAAGCCGGCGGYGARTACGCCTACCGCGTGCGSGGCGAGGAGCAYATGTGGACGCCGGAYTCGGTGGCCAAGCTCCAGCACTCGGTGCGCGCCGATGACGGCAAGGGTGCCTACCAGACGTACAAGGAATACGCGAACATCATCAACGACCAGAGCCGCCGTCACATGACGCTGCGTGGCCTGTTCGAGTTCAAGGTCGATCCGTCGCGCGCCATTCCGCTCGAGGAAGTGGAGTCGGCCAAGGACATCGTGMAGCGTTTCGCCACGGGTGCCATGTCGCTCGGCTCGATCTCGACCGAAGCCCACACCACGCTGGCCGTGGCGATGAACCGCATCGGCGGCAAGTCGAACACCGGCGAAGGCGGCGAGGACGAGAAGCGCTACCGGAACGAACTGCGCGGCATCCCCATCAAGCAGGGCGATACCCTCAAGGGCCTGCTGGGCGACCACGTGATCGAGCGTGACCTGCCGCTGCAGGCAGGCGACTCGCTGCGCAGCAAGATCAAGCAGGTGGCATCGGGCCGCTTTGGCGTGACCGCCGAGTACCTGGCGTCGGCCGACCAGATCCAGATCAAGATGGCCCAGGGCGCCAAGCCTGGCGAGGGCGGCCAGCTGCCCGGCCACAAGGTGTCGGACTACATCGGCAAGCTGCGTTACTCGGTGCCGGGCGTGGGCCTGATCTCGCCGCCGCCGCACCATGACATCTACTCGATCGAGGATCTGGCACAGCTGATCCACGACCTGAAGAACGTGAACCCGGTGTCGGACATCTCGGTCAAGCTGGTGTCCGAAGTGGGCGTGGGCACCGTGGCGGCCGGCGTGGCGAAGGCCAAGGCCGACCACGTGGTGATCGCCGGCCATGACGGCGGCACCGGCGCTTCGCCGTGGTCGTCGATCAAGCACGCCGGCACGCCGTGGGAGCTGGGCCTGGCCGAGACGCAGCAGACGCTGATGCTCAACGGCCTGCGCAACCGCATCCGCGTGCAGGCTGACGGCCAGATGAAGACCGGCCGCGACGTGGTGATCGGCGCGCTGCTGGGCGCTGACGAGTTCGGCTTCGCCACGGCACCGCTGGTGGCCGAGGGCTGCATCATGATGCGCAAGTGCCACCTGAACACCTGCCCGGTGGGCGTGGCCACGCAGGATCCGGCGCTGCGCAAGAAGTTCCAGGGCAAGCCCGAGCATGTGGTGAACTTCTTCTTCTTCGTTGCCGAGGAAGCGCGCGAGATCATGGCCCAGCTGGGCATCCGCACGTTCGATGAGCTGATCGGCCGCGCCGACCTGCTCGACATGCGCAACGGCATCGAGCACTGGAAGGCGCGTGGCCTGGACTTCGGCCGCATCTTCTATCAGCCGGCGTTCGCCGCCGACGTGCCGCGCTTCCATACGGACGTGCAGGACCACGGTCTGTCGGTGGAAGCCGGCAAGGCGCTGGACCATGTGCTGATCGCCAAGGCGCGTCAGGCCATCGACAAGGGTGAGCGCGTGTCGTTCATCCAGCCGGTGAAGAACGTGAACCGCACGGTGGGCGCGATGCTGTCCGGCGTGATCGCCAAGCAGTATGGCCACGAGGGCCTGCCCGACGACACCATCCACATCCAGCTGCAGGGCACGGCCGGCCAGTCGTTCGGCGCGTTCCTGGCGCACGGCATCACGCTGGATCTGGTGGGCGACGGCAACGACTACGTCGGCAAGGGCCTCTCCGGCGGCCGCGTGATCGTGCGCACGCCGCACGAGTTCCGCGGCGACCCGACGCGCAACATCATCGTCGGCAACACGGTGCTGTACGGCGCCATCGCCGGCGAGGCATTCTTCAACGGCGTGGCCGGCGAACGTTTCGCGGTGCGTAACTCGGGCGCCGTGGCGGTGGTCGAGGGCACGGGCGACCACGGTTGCGAGTACATGACCGGCGGCACGGTGGTCGTGCTGGGCGGCACGGGCCGCAACTTCGCGGCGGGCATGTCCGGCGGCGTGGCCTAYGTCTATGACGAGGATGGCCTGTTCGACAAGCGCTGCAACACGTCGATGGTGGCGCTGGAGGCGGTGCTCGCCTCGGCCGACCAGGAGAAGGGCCAGCCCAAGTCGCAGTGGCACAAGCAGGGCGGCAAGCGCGAGCTGGACGAGGTGATCCTGCGCAACCTGATCGAGCAGCATTTCCGCTACACCGGTTCGGAGCGCGCCAAGGCGCTGCTGGCGGACTGGACCACGGCGCGCCGCAAGTTCGTCAAGGTCTTCCCGACCGAGTACAAGCGCGCCCTGGGCGAGATGTACGCCAAGGAGCAGGCCGCCCGCGACAACGACCGCGAGGCGATTGCCGCCTGACGGCGCGCATCGGCCATCCCCACGAGACGACGCCGCGCGGCATGCCCGCGGCGCCAACAAGATACTGACCCCACGCGAGGCCGGCCCCGCCGCCTCGCGCCAGCTAGACCAAGGACGCAACATGGGTAAGGCGACTGGCTTTCTCGAATTTCCCCGCCAGAACGAAGGCTATGAGCCGGTAGTCAAGCGTGTGAAGCACTACAAGGAGTTCGTCTTCGCGCTGTCCGACAGCGAGGCGAAGATCCAGGGTGCACGCTGCATGGACTGCGGCATCCCGTTCTGCAACAACGGCTGCCCGGTCAACAACATCATTCCGGACTTCAACGACCTGGTGTACCGCCAGGACTGGAAGACGGCCATCGAGGTCCTGCACCAGACCAACAACTTCCCCGAGTTCACGGGCCGGATCTGCCCGGCACCGTGCGAGGCGGCCTGCACGCTCGGCATCAACGAGCTGCCAGTGGGTATCAAGTCGATCGAGCACGCCATCATCGACAAGGCCTGGGAAGAGGGCTGGGTGGCGCCGCAGGTGCCCGCGCACAAGACCGGCAAGACCGTGGCCGTGGTTGGCTCGGGCCCGGCTGGCATGGCTGCCGCGCAGCAACTGGCGCGCGCCGGCCATGACGTGACGGTGTTCGAGAAGAACGACCGCATCGGCGGTCTGCTGCGCTACGGCATCCCCGACTTCAAGATGGAGAAGACGCTGATCGACCGCCGCATCGAGCAGATGCAGGCCGAAGGCGTCACGTTCCGGGCTGGCGTGATGGTGACCGAAGGCGAACTGCCCGCCGGCATCGTGAACTACGCCCGCGAGACCATCTCGGCACAGTCGCTGATGGAGCAGTTCGACGCCGTGGTGCTGGCCGGTGGCTCGGAAGTGCCGCGCGACCTGCCGGTGCCGGGCCGTGAGCTGGCTGGCGTGCACTACGCGTTGGAATTCCTGATCCCGCAGAACAAGGAAGTGGCCGGCGACGCCCTGAACGACATCCGCGCGGACGGCAAGCACGTGATCGTGATCGGCGGTGGCGATACGGGTTCCGACTGCGTCGGCACGTCGAATCGCCATGGCGCGGTGTCGGTGACCCAGTTCGAACTGCTGCCGCAGCCGCCGGACGAGGAAAACAAGCCGCTGGTGTGGCCGTACTGGCCGATCAAGCTGCGCACGTCGTCCTCCCACGACGAAGGCTGCTCGCGCGACTGGTCCGTGGCCACCAAGGAATTCATCGGCGAGAACGGCAAGATCAAGGCCCTGAAGGCCTGCCGCGTGGAGTGGAAGGACGGCCGCATGCAGGAAGTGCCGGACAGCGAGTTCGTGCTGCCGGCAGACCTGGTGCTGCTGGCCATGGGCTTCACCAACCCGGTGGGCTCGATGCTGGAAGCCTTCGGCGTGGACACGGACGCTCGCAAGAACGCCAAGGCCTCCACCGAAGGCGACCGCGCGTACTACACCAACGTGCCGAAGGTCTTCGCCGCCGGCGACGTGCGCCGCGGCCAGTCCCTCGTGGTCTGGGCCATCCGCGAAGGCCGCCAGGCCGCCCGCTCCGTCGACGCCTTCCTGATGGGCCACACGGTACTGCCGCGCTGATTGCAGGCGTTCCAGGTAAAGAGCCCGCCCGGGGTTTCTCGGGCGGGCTTTTTGTTTTGTGGACGGGGTGGACTAGAGCGTCATGGTCCACGGTACAGCGGCGGCGGCGATCGTCAGCACCGCCATCCATCTCGCCGATGCGCGTCTCGCCCGGCATGCCATGCCGCTATCGCCAGGAAGACCATGGTTGCCAGGACCGCCTCGTTGCCTGAGGCGTCCTCGATTGCGCCACGCGGAATCGAGGGGGCCATCTCGTACATCCAGCTATACGAGTTGCCCGCTAGAGCCGCAAGGAGAAGCACTCCCCAGATGCAAGAAGCTTGGGCAAGCCAGCGGATCGCGGATCTCATGGCGTTTCCCAGGCGCCCGACTCGATCGCCCGTTCCAGCATGCCGACGGTCAGCGGCATCTTTTCGTACTTCAGACGAAGCTTCCGTGAGAACGGCATGGCGAGGATCTCGAGCRGGCTGAAGCCCTCTTCGCAGAAGTAACGCTGGAACGCATAGTCGCCACGCTCGATGCCGAAGTGCGTGAGAAATTCCTCCATGAAATCAAAGGCTTCGTCGCCGGTCAGGTCCAGATCGCGCTCAAGGCTGTCGGTGCGGGAAATGCGCTGGCCTTCCGGAAGGCCGGTGCTTTGCCGGATAAAGGCAGTAACTGCCGCAAGCGTGGCGTCTGTCATTAGAAGGCCCTGTCTTCGCTTTTGACCAAACGGTTGTACTGGCCCACTGAGTTAGCAGTGATGATGGCTACGTCTCGAGCGAAGAGTGCCCAGCCGAGAACCGGAACGGAGCGGCSGACGAAAGTGCCAAGGTTTCGCGTCATGAACACTTTGAGTTGTCTGACGCTCGCATTCGTGACAGTCGGCAAGATCYTTCGCTTCAGATCGTCATTCAGGTAGGTTCGCGCGAGTTTTGAAGCCACGGAGGTTCGCGGCGTGGCCCCGTGAAATTTACCTCGCATGGGCACCCAGTTCTGGCCCGCCAGAATCGCTCCAACAGTAGCGAAATCTTCAATCCCAAGCTGCTTGCAGGTTTCGTCGATGGTGACCAGCAGGAACAATTCTCCGGGCGAAAGGTTTTCGTGGATGCCATCGCGATAAGTGTTGCCCATACGTAGATCTCCAACTCTGTTGAGCTGGAAACCGTATCGCCACACCGCCGGTGAAGAAATCGGACTTCATCGAGTTCCCGGTCGGGCTTGCTGCACGTCAAACACGCGCGACGCGCTTGCCACCGCCCACCCTGTCAGCCTCCCGTCAGCCGCCAAACCTACGCTCCATGAGGATTGCATCTGCGCCGTAGGCGGCCAGTTTTTGGGCATGCGGGGTGGCGTCGTGTGCGGTCAGCGGGGCGTACCCGATCCTGCGCCACCAGGCGGCGGCGGACTGTACAGCGATGAGGCGTGACGACGTCAGGCCCAGCGCGCGGGCCGGTTGTTCGGCGGCGGCGTAGAGGMGGGCGGCCAGGCCGGAGCCTTGGCCGGCGGGGGCCACGGCCATGTCGTGGATGAACCAGGTGAGGGGCGCGGCGGGTGGCCAGTCGCGCGCCAGCACGCCGTCGAGCGGGGGCAGTGAGGCSTCCGGCCAGGCGTGGGTGAACAGGTAGGCGGCCAGCCGGCCTTCGGGCAGGGCGGCCACCCAGCAGGTTTCGGGCGACAGCGCGAGGCGGCTGGCGAGGGCGTCGGTGGATTCGATCAGCGTGGCGGCATAGCACTGCGCCTGGACGGCGAGCACGGCGGGCAGGTCGGCGGCCAGCATCCGCCGCAGGACAATTTCAGACATCGGGCGATTATAAAAGACCCATCCATTGCGCCCTGCGATCACCCATTGGGGTCCACCCGGCTATGGTTTACGTGGTCTGTGCCGTCCTGGGCATTGTTCGTACAATGCCCAAAAAACGATAACTAGAGACTGCCTCGAAATCCCTTTCAGCCGATTTGGTGCCATGRCCTTTGYGTCGTGGTCCGGAGGAAATTGATGCCCGAAGTGCGCAAAAGGTCGCGGCTTTGGCGAGGTAAAACGAAGTTGCCAACACTCGCTGCCTCCCCGGCGGCTCCGCGCCGTTCCTGGCGGGCCGTCCTGATGCTGCCCGCCTTCCTCGGTGCGGCAGTGGCATTCGCGCAGCCTCCCGTCGGACTGGCCACCGCACAATTCGCCAGCATTCCCAATGGCAGCCGCCCCGAGTTGCTGAACCGTTCCGTGTCGTTCCCGGCGCGGCCCATCCGCATGATCGTGCCGTTCCCGGCCGGCGGCGTGGCCGATGCCACGGCGCGATTGCTGGCCGAGCGTCTCGCGGTGCGCCTGGGCGTGCCGGTCGAGGTGGACAATCGCCCCGGCGCGGCGGGCACGATGGCCGGCGATGTCGTCGCCAAGTCCAGTTCCGATGGCCATACGTTGCTGTTCCATCAGGCCAACATGCTGATCCAGCCCGGCCTGGAGCCGGTGCCCTACGAYGTAGTGCGCGACTTCACGCCCGTGGCGCGCGTGGCCACGATGCCGCTGTTCCTCGTGATCGAYGGGCGCCTGCCGATGCAGACGCCGCAGCAATGGGTCACGGCGGTGCGGTCGAGCCCGGGCTCCTATAGCTATGGCTACGGCCAGCCCGGCAGCCCGTCCCAGTTCTATGCCGAATACGCCGTGCGCGGCATCCCAAGCGGCGTGCCGCTGGTGACGGCCAAGGGCGAGGCTGCCGTGGTCCTCGAAATGCTCGCCGGCCGGATCAGTGCCTGCTTCTGTTCGTATACAGCCGTGCAGAACCACGTGCGCAGCGGCGCGCTGCGCCTGCTCGGCGTGACCGGCGGCCAGCGCTCGCCGCTGGCGCCACAGGTGCCCACGCTGCAGGAAGCGGGTGTGGATGGCTATGGCGCCACCGCCTGGTATGGCGTGATGGCACCGGCCAAGACGCCGCGCGCCATCGTCGCCCGCCTGGCCACGGAGCTGGACAACGTCACCAACGAGCGCGAAGTGCGCGCGCGGCTGATGGCGTCCGGGCTCACGGCGGTGCGCGATTCGCCGGAGGCGTTCGCCACGGCCATCCGCGCCGACACCCTCCAGTGGCAGATGCTGGTGCGCCAGTCGACGCAGGGCGGGGAGCCCTGACCGGCCACTATCCGGCGATTTGTTCCATTTCGGGAACACTGTTGTCCGGACTGGAATGTAGTGGTCGCCACACAGCAACCCGCGCGTCTAGGTGGTAGCCCTTATAATGGCGCCCTGCCCAATCCGGTGCCAACGTGACCGCTACCGTACCGAACCTCCCTGCCCAGTCCCTGATCAGCCCGGACATCGTCGAACTCGCCGATGTCGATTTCGCCTATGCGGCGGGCGACAAACCGGTGCTTGCCGGCCTGTCGATGCGCTTCCCGCGCGGCAAGGTTGTGGCCGTAATGGGCGGCTCGGGCTGCGGCAAGACCACGGTCATGCGGCTGATCGGTGGCATGGTGCGCCCGTCCAGCGGGCGGGTGACCTTCAACGGCGCCGACATCGACGCCATGGACCAGTCCGGCCTCTACGCCGTGCGGCGCCAGATGGGCATGCTGTTCCAGTTTGGCGCGCTGTTCACCGACCTGTCGGTCTTCGATAATGTGGCGTTTCCGTTGCGTGAGCACGCGGACCTGCCCGATTCGATGATCCGCGACCTCGTGCTGATGAAGCTCAACGCGGTGGGCCTGCGCGGCGCGCGGGACCTGATGCCCGCGCAGATCTCCGGCGGCATGGCGCGGCGGGTGGCGCTGGCGCGGGCCATTGCGCTGGACCCGGCGCTGCTGATGTATGACGAGCCGTTCGCCGGCCTCGACCCGATCTCGCTCGGCCTCACCGCCAACCTGATCCGCAGCCTCAACGACGCGCTGGGCGCCACCACGATCATCGTCTCCCATGATGTGCAGGAGACGTTCCAGATCGCCGACTACGTCTATTTCATCGCCAATGGCCGGATCGCGGCCGAGGGCGAGCCGGCCGCGCTGCGTGCCTCGACCGATCCGTTCGTGCGCCAGTTCGTCCATGCCGAGGCCGATGGCCCGGTGCCGTTCCACTACCCGGGCCCCTCGCTGGCCGAAGACTTCGCCGCCGGAGGTAGCCGTTGACCGCCTTCTTCATCAGCATCGGCGCCGCCGTGCGCAATTTCGTGGGCGGCGTCGGCCACGCCACGCGCATATTCTTCGCGCTGCTGTCGCTGTCCCCGGCGCTGCTGCGCCGGCCCCGGCTGGTCAGCGACCAGGTGTTCTTCGTCGGCAACCTGTCGCTGGTGATCATCGCCGTGTCCGGGCTGTTCGTCGGCTTCGTGCTGGGCCTGCAGGGCTATTACACGCTGAACCGCTATGGCTCCGAGCAGGCGCTCGGGCTGCTGGTGGCGTTGTCGCTGGTGCGTGAACTGGGGCCGGTGGTCTCGGCGCTGCTGTTCGCGGGGCGTGCGGGGACGTCGCTGACGGCCGAAATCGGCCTGATGAAGGCGGGCGAGCAGCTCACCGCCATGGAAATGATGGCCGTGAA
The DNA here is from genome assembly GCF_052114485.1 of Cupriavidus sp. KB_39. Taxonomy (NCBI): domain Bacteria; kingdom Pseudomonadati; phylum Pseudomonadota; class Betaproteobacteria; order Burkholderiales; family Burkholderiaceae; genus Cupriavidus; species Cupriavidus sp. KB_39. The sequence continues at coordinate 33,687 of NZ_JBFREV010000026.1, read as the reverse complement.
CCCGTTGCAGCGCGTGATTGCGCCGCGCTTCTGGGCCGGCGTGATTGCCATGCCAGTCCTGGCGGCCATCTTCAGCGCCGTGGGCATCCTGGGCGGCTATCTGGTCGGTGTGCAGCTGATCGGGGTGGACGCCGGCGCGTTCTGGTCGCAGATGCAGGGCGGCGTGGATGTGCGCGCCGACGTGCTGAATGGCGTGATCAAGAGCTTCATTTTTGGCATCGCGGTGACGTTTATCGCCTTGTACCAGGGCTTCGAGGCCAGCCCGACGCCGGAAGGCGTCTCGCGCGCCACCACGCGTACCGTGGTGATGGCCTCGCTGGCCGTGCTGGGCCTGGATTTCCTGCTGACCGCGCTGATGTTCAGCTGACGCGGCGGCAAACGAAACGCATTCGACAAGAGACTCGCATGAAGAAAAAATCACTCGACTACTGGGTGGGGCTGTTCGTGGTGGTGGGGTTTGTCGCGCTGCTGTTCCTGGCGCTCAAGGCCGGCAACATGAGCAGCTTCTCGTTCCAGGAGACCTACTCGGTCCAGGCGCAGTTCGACAACATCGGCGGGCTGAAGGCGCGCGCGCCGGTCAAGAGCGCCGGCGTGGTGGTGGGGCGCGTGGCGTCCATCCGCTTCGATGACAAGTCCTACCTGGCCACCGTCGAGCTGAACCTGGACAAGTCGTACCAGTTTCCGAAGGACACCTCGGCCAAGATCCTGACGTCCGGCCTGCTGGGCGAGCAGTACATCGGCCTCGAGGCCGGCGGCGACACYGCCATGCTGGCCCAGGGCAGCAAGATCACGATGACCCAGTCGGCTGTTGTGCTCGAAAACCTGATCGGTCAGTTCCTGTACAACAAGGCYGCCGACGCCGGCTCCGGCGGGGGTTCCGGCTCCACGGCCGCGCCTGCCGCGCCGTCTTCCGGCGCCGCYGCGCTGCCGGCCGCACCGGGCACGGAGGGCGCGAAATGAGCCGCCGTGCCAGGCATCGGCGCCCGCGGGCGCCGGGACAACTGTGTGCCGCCGCCCTTGCCGCCCTGCTGCTGGCGGGCTGCGCCACCGGCCCCGACGCCAATCCGAAGGACCCGCTCGAACCCCTGAACCGGGGCGTGCAGACGGTCAACGAACAAGTCGACAAATACGCGCTGAAGCCGGTTGCCACGGTCTACGCGGACTACGTGCCGTCGCCGGTCCGAACCGCCGTCGGCAACTTCTTCTCGAATATGTCCGATGTCTACTCGGCGGCGAACAACCTGCTGCAGGGCAAGCCATCGCGCGCGGCGGAAGACACCATGCGGGTGGCCATCAACAGCGTGCTCGGCATTGGCGGGTTGATCGACATCGCCACGCCGGCCGGGCTGCCCAAGTACAAGGAAGACTTCGGCCAGACGCTCGGCGTGTGGGGCGTGCCGGCCGGCCCGTACCTGGTGCTGCCGCTGTTCGGCCCGAGCACCGTGCGCGACACCGGCGGGATGCTGGTGGACCGCCTGATGGACCCGTCCGCCTATATCTATCCGGTGTGGGCGCGCAATACGGCCGCCGGCGTGCGTATCGTCGATGGCCGCTCGCAGTTGATGGGCGCCTCGAACCTGATCGAGGCGGCCGCGCTGGACCGCTATGCCTTCCTGCGCGATTCCTATATGCAGCGCCGCCAGTACCTGATCTACGACGGCAACCCGCCGTCCCAGGATGACCCGGACCAGGAGGGCGCTTCACCGGCCAGCCCGGTGAGCCCGACCGCCCCGTCCGACGCGGCGCCGGCCCAGGACAAGCCCGCCAGCGAAGCCCCGGCCGACCAGGGCACCCAGCCGGCCCAGCCGATGCCGCTGCCGGCCCCGAACCTGATCGGGCCGGGCGGTGCATTGCGCTTCGGCCGGTAATTGATTAGCCAGCCCAGTGCTGGCAAGGGTTCGCGGCGACTGTGCCAGCGCTGTGAGCCCTGCAACAAAGTGTTTTAAAGCGGCGCAATAGACGCTCGGATGCTAAACGTTTCCAGAGCGCCTATGTTTCAATGAATGCGCGGTCTGGCAGCCCCACGCCTGCCGCGCTGGTTACCTGGGCACCTGACGTTGTGCGTTGGCCGACGCGAAGCCCTTGATAGATAAGGATATTTACGATGCTGAAGCGACTGTTGGTCCCCTTTGTTTCTGTCTTCACCGTGCTGGCTTTCACCGGCACCGCACAGGCCCAGCAGGCCACGGACACGTCCTCGCCGGACGCGCTGGTCAAGACCGTGGTGAACGAGGTCATGGCCACCGTGCGGTCAGACAAGGACATGCAGGCCGGCAACCTCGGCAAGATCACGGCGCTGGTCGAGCAGAAGATCCTGCCGAACGCCAACTTCGGCAAAACCACGCAGATCGCCATGGGCCGCAACTGGTCGAAGGCCACGCCGGAACAGCAGAAGATCATTACCGATGAGTTCAAGACGCTGCTGATCCGTACGTATGCCGGCGCCATCGCCCAGATCCGCGACCAGCAGGTGCAGTTCCGCCCGTACCGCGGCACGGCCGAGGACACCGACGCCACGATCCGCACGCAGGTCATCAACAAGGGTGAGCCGATCCAGATGGATTACCGCCTTGAGAAGACGCCGCAGGGCTGGAAGGTTTACGACATCAATGTGCTCGGCGCGTGGCTGACCGAAGCCTACAAGGGCAGCTTCAACACGATCGTGACGCAGCAGGGCGTGGACGGTGTCATCAAGACCCTGCAGGACCGCAATCGCCAGCTGGCCAACGCCAAGAGCTGATGCGGAATCTGGTTGCGGCGCAGCACGCCGCAGCCATTCCGGTCTACAATGGCCCCTCGGCGCCGACCTGTTTCTCGTAGAAATATGCGTGGGCGCCGGGTCTCCAAACCTCTGTTTTCCCTTCTTCGATCGATCTGATGCCTGCGCTCGGCACTTCGCTGACCAACCGCAACGCCGCCGCCGTGCTGCGTGAGGGGCTGTCGCGCATGTCCCAGGGCGACGTGGCCATCGATTGCAGCGCACTGGCGCAGGTCGATTCGGCTGCCGTGGCCGTGCTGCTGGCGTGGCAACGCGCCGCCGCCGCACAGGGTCAGACGCTGGCGCTGCATGGCGTGCCGCCACAGCTGGCCTCGCTGGCCACGCTCTACGGGGTGGACAGCCTGCTGGGCCTGCCGCCCGCGCCGATCTCCCACCCGGAACACCACCACCACCGACATTGAACCGGCATCCATGGCTGCGCGTGATTGGCGCGGCCGATGCGATGCCCCGGCGTCAGGCTGCGGCCGGCGCCGCGTCGGAACGGTAGCGGGCCAGTCGGGCCAAAGCGAGACACCCCCCGCATCCCCTATAATTCCGGGTTGTTCGTCCCCAAGTCGCCCCCAAGTGTCCTGATACGGCTCCACCAGGTGCTGCGCGGCTAACCTCAAGGACGTCCCCCCAAACTCCAGTGAGGCGGCCCGCCCAGGCGCCACTCACAAGACCATCGGCCATGAAAGCCATCGAAATTACCGATGTCCGCAAGCGCTACCGCAACCTGCAGGCGCTCAAGGGTGTCAGTTTCACCGTCGAGCGCGGCGAGTTCTTCGGCCTGCTCGGTCCCAACGGTGCCGGCAAGACCACGCTGATCTCGATCCTCGCGGGCCTGAACCGCGCCGATTCGGGCCGCGTGAGCGTGCTCGGGCACGATGTGGTGGACGACTACCGCATGGCGCGCCGCATGCTCGGCGTGGTGCCCCAGGAACTGGTTTTCGATCCGTTTTTCACGGTTCGGGAGACGTTGCGGCTGCAATCGGGCTATTTCGGCCTGACGCGCAACGACGACTGGATCGACGAAATCATGGCCAACCTGGACCTCACCAGCAAGGCGGACGCCAACATGCGCCAGTTGTCCGGCGGCATGAAGCGGCGCGTGCTGGTGGCGCAGGCGCTGGTACACCGGCCGCCCGTGATCGTGCTCGATGAACCGACCGCCGGCGTGGACGTGGAGCTGCGCCAGACGCTCTGGAAGTTCATCTCGCGCCTGAACAAGGAAGGCCACACGATCATCCTGACGACGCACTACCTCGAGGAAGCCGAGGCGCTGTGCGACCGCATCGCCATGTTGAAGTTCGGCGAGGTGGTGGCGCTGGACCGCACCAGCAGCCTGCTGACCCAGTTCGCGGGGCTGCAACTGGTGCTCACGCTGTCGCGCGGSACGCTGCCGCCGGCGCTGGAGGCGCTGCGCACYCCGTCCAACCCCGGGGAGCGCGCCCACCGGCTGCGGCTGTCCGGCTATGAAGCCGTCGAACCGATCCTGGCCGCGCTGCGCGAGGCTGGCTGCGAAGTGGAAGACATGGAAATCAGCAAGGCCGACCTCGAAGACGTGTTCGTCCAGATCATGCGCCGAGAAGGTCACATGCCGGGCGCGGTGCCTGATGCGTCGCTGGAGGCCGCGGCATGAACCAACCCATCGAGCATCTGGACAATCGCGCCTCGGAGGCGTCCGACCTGACCGAGAAGGCCCGGCTCGACACCATGGCCGTGGGCGGCTTCGTCGGCTTCCGCACGCTGCTCTATAAGGAAGTGCTGCGTTTCTGGAAGGTGGCGTTCCAGACCGTGGCCGCGCCGGTGCTGACCGCCGTGCTGTACCTGCTGATCTTCGGCCATGTGCTGGAAGACCGCGTGCGGGTGTACGACCAGATCAGCTATACCGCTTTCCTGGTGCCGGGGCTGGTGATGATGAGCATTCTCCAGAATGCGTTTGCGAACAGTTCGTCGTCGCTGATCCAGTCCAAGATCACCGGAAACCTTGTATTCATCATGCTGCCGCCGCTTTCCCACTGGGAGATGTACGGCGCCTACGTGGCGGCGTCGGTCATCCGTGGCCTGAGCGTGGGTCTGGGCGTGCTGCTGGTGACGGCGTGGTTCGCGAACCTGCATGTGTACAACGTCGGCTGGATCCTGGTCTTCGCGCTGGCCGGGGCCGGCATTCTCGGCACGCTGGGGCTGGTGGCGGGTATCTGGGCCGAAAAGTTCGACCAGCTGGCCACGTTTCAGAATTTCCTGATCATGCCGGCGACATTCCTGTCCGGCGTGTTCTATTCGATTCACTCGCTGCCGCCGTTCTGGCGGGCGGTGTCGCACGCCAACCCGTTCTTCTACATGATCGACGGGTTCCGCTACGGCTTCTTCGGCGTATCGGACGTGCCGCCGCTGCAGAGCCTGGCCGTGGTGGCCGTGTCGTTCGCGGTGCTGGCCGGGCTGGCGCTGCGGATGCTCAGCACCGGCTACAAGCTGCGCCACTGACGCTACCCCCTCACGCGATCGACACAAATTCACAAGAGACAGACATGCTGCCTACACCGGAACAAGTCAGGGAATACATTGCCCAAGGGTTGCCCTGCGACCATCTGGAAGTGGAAGGCGACGGCCAGCACTTCTTTGCCACCATCGTCAGCGCCGAGTTCGACGGCAAGCGCCTGATCCAGCGGCACCAGCGCGTCTACGCGGCGCTGGGCGACCGTATGCGCGCCGAGATCCATGCGCTGTCGATGAAGACGCTGACCCCGGCCGAATGGAAGTCCGGGTCGGGCGCCGCCTGATGTCCGTCCAGGGACGCATCACGCCGCCTAACGCTGCATAACGAATACCGACACAACATGGACAAATTCCAGATCGAGGGCAACGGCCCGCTCAAAGGCGAGATCCGGGTTTCCGGCGCCAAGAATGCGGCGCTGCCGATCCTGTGCGCCAGCCTGCTGACCGCCGATGCCATCACCATCGACAACGTGCCGAACCTGCAGGACACGCGCACGATGCTCAAGCTGCTGCGCCAGATGGGCACCCGGGCCGACATTGACGGCGCCACGGCCACGCTGGCCGCCGCCGACATCAACGCGCCCGAGGCACCGTACGAGCTGGTGAAGACCATGCGCGCGTCGATCCTCGTGCTGGGGCCGCTGGTGGCGCGCTTCGGCGAGGCCCGCGTCTCCCTGCCGGGCGGCTGCGGCATCGGTGCACGGCCGGTGGACCAGCACATCAAGGGCCTGCAGGCGATGGGCGCCGACATCACCATCGAGCACGGCTTCATCCACGCCCGCGCCAGCCGCCTGAAGGGCGCGCGCGTGGTGACGGACATGATCACCGTGACCGGCACCGAGAACCTGCTGATGGCCGCCACGCTGGCCGAGGGCGAGACCGTCCTCGAAAATGCCGCGCGCGAGCCCGAGGTGACCGATCTGGCCAACCTGCTGGTGAAGATGGGGGCCAAGATCGACGGCATCGGCACCGACCGCCTGGTGGTGCAGGGCGTGGACCGCTTGCACGGCGCGCGCCACGCCGTGGTGGCCGACCGCATCGAGGCCGGCACCTTCCTCTGCGCGGCCGCGGCCACGCTGGGCGACGTGACGTTGCGCGACATCCCGCCGACCATCCTGGACGCCGTGCTGATCAAGCTGCGCGAAGCCGGCGCCRCGATCGAGACCGGCGACGACTGGATCCGCCTGGCCATGCCGCGCCGCGCGCAGGCCGTGAGCTTCCGCACCTCGGAATAYCCGGCCTTCCCGACCGACATGCAGGCCCAGTTCATGGCGCTCAACGCCGTGGCCGAAGGCACCGCGCGGATCACCGAGACGATCTTCGAGAACCGCTTCATGCACGTGCAGGAACTGAATCGCCTGGGCGCCAACATCACCGCCGAAGGCAACACGGCCGTGGTGACCGGCGTGCCGCGCCTGTCCGGCGCGAGCGTGATGGCGACCGACCTGCGCGCCTCGGCCGGGCTGGTGATTGGTGGCCTGGTGGCCGATGGCGAGACCGTCATCGACCGCATCTACCATCTGGACCGCGGCTACGACCGCATGGAAGCCAAGCTGTCGGCCGTGGGCGCGAAGATCCGCCGCATTGCCTGAGACGGCCCCTGAAACACTGCACGACGAATTGAAGAACGTACGATGAGCCCAGCTTTCAACGCCTCGCCCGACCAGCTTACGCTGGCGCTGTCCAAGGGCCGCATCTTTTCCGAGACGCTGCCGCTGCTGGCGGCCGCCGGCATCCACGTGACCGAGGACCCGGAGACGTCGCGCAAGCTGATCCTGCCGACGTCGGACCCGGCGGTGCGCGTGATCATCGTGCGCGCCTCGGACGTGCCGACCTACGTGCAGTACGGCGCGGCGGACTTCGGCGTGGCGGGCAAGGACGTGCTGATGGAAACCGGCATGACCGGGCTGTACGCGCCGATTGACCTGAATATCGCCCGCTGCCGCATGTCGGTGGCGGTGCCGGCCGGCTTCGACTACGCCAACGCGGTGCGCCAGGGCGCGCGGCTGGCCGTGGCCACCAAGTATGTGCAGACCGCGCGCGAGCACTTCGCCAAGAAGGGCGTGCACGTCGACCTGATCAAGCTGTACGGCTCGATGGAGCTGGGCCCGCTGGTGGGCCTGTCCGATGCCATCGTCGACCTGGTGAGCACTGGCGGCACGCTGCGCGCCAACAACCTCGTCGAAGTGGAAGAGATCGTGCAGATTTCGTCGCGGCTGGTGGTCAACCAGGCCGCGCTCAAGCTCAAGCGGGAACGGCTCACGCCGATTCTCGAAGCATTTGAACGGGCCTCGGCGGCACTCGCCTGAGGCATTGCCGCACCCGGGGACCCGTGAGGAAGGAAGTCATGACCGAAAGCGAAATGGATAACCTGTCGATACGCCGGCTGGACGCSGCGGAGCCGGGCTTCGCGCACGCGCTGCGCCAGGTGCTGGCGTTCGAGGCGTCCGAGGACGAGGCCATCGACCGTGCCGCGGCCGAGATCCTGGCCGATGTGCGCCAGCGCGGCGACGAGGCCGTGCTCGAATACACGCGCCGCTTCGACCGCCTGGAGGCGGCCTCGATGGGCGCGCTGGARCTGTCGCARTCCGAACTGGAAGCGGCGCTGGAAGATCTGGAGCCGAAGCGCCGCGCCGCCCTGGAGGCCGCCGCCGCGCGCGTGCGGGCCTACCACGAGAAGCAGAAGATCGAATGCGGCAGCCATAGCTGGGAATACACCGAGGCCGACGGCACGATGCTGGGCCAGAAGGTGACCCCGCTGGACCGCGTGGGCCTGTACGTGCCGGGCGGCAAGGCCGCGTAYCCGTCGTCGGTGCTGATGAACGCCATTCCGGCCCGCGTGGCCGGCGTGAAGGAAGTGGTCATGGTCGTGCCCACGCCCGGCGGCGTGCGCAACGAACTGGTGCTGGCCGCCGCGCAGATCGCCGGCGTGGACCGCGTGTTCACGATCGGCGGCGCCCAGGCCGTGGGCGCGCTGGCCTACGGCACGGCTACGCTGCCGCAGGTGGACAAGATCGTCGGCCCGGGCAATGCCTACGTGGCGGCGGCCAAGCGTCGCGTGTTCGGCACGGTCGGCATCGACATGATCGCCGGGCCGTCCGAGATCCTGGTGATCTGCGACGGCACCACCGACCCGGACTGGGTGGCGATGGACCTGTTCTCGCAGGCCGAGCACGACGAGCTGGCGCAGTCGATCCTGCTGTGCCCGGACGCCGACTACCTGAACCGCGTGGAGGCGAGCATCCGCCGCCAGCTGCCGACCATGCCGCGCCGCGAGGTGATCCATGCCTCGCTGACGGGCCGGGGCGCGCTGATCAAGGTGCGCGATATGGAAGAGGCGTGCGAGATCGCCAACGCCATCGCCCCGGAACACCTGGAGATCTCCGCCGAGAATCCGCGCCAGTGGAGCGAGAAGATCCGCCACGCCGGCGCCATCTTCCTGGGCCGCTATACCAGCGAGTCGCTGGGCGACTACTGCGCGGGCCCGAACCACGTGCTGCCGACCTCGCGCACGGCGCGCTTCTCGTCGCCGCTGGGCGTGTACGACTTCCAGAAGCGCTCGAGCCTGATCGAGGTCAGCGAAGCCGGCGCCCAGATGCTGGGCCAGATCGCCGCCGAACTCGCCTATGGCGAGGGCCTCCAGGCCCACGCCCGCAGTGCGGAATACCGTTTCAAGCGCGGCTGATGTCAGCGCGCGCAACGCTTTGAACCAAAAGGACTTTTCATGTCGGCCGTAGACCCTTCCCTGATCGAACGCATCATCCGTGACGACGTACGCGCCATGGGCGCCTACCACGTGGCGGACTCGCACGGTCTGGTGAAGCTGGACGCCATGGAGAATCCGTACCGCCTGCCGCCCGTGCTGCGCGACCAGCTGGCCGCGCGGCTAGGCGAGGTGGCGCTGAACCGCTACCCGGTGCCGAGCAGCGAGGCGCTGCGCGCCCGGCTGCGCGACGTCATGGACGTGCCGGCCGGCATGGACGTGCTGCTGGGCAACGGTTCGGACGAGATCATCAGCATGCTGTCGCTGGCCGCCGCGCGCCCCGGCGCCAAGGTGCTCGCCCCGGTGCCCGGTTTCGTCATGTATGCGATGTCGGCGCAGTTCGCCGGGCTGGCGTTCGTCGGCGTGCCGCTGCGCGCCGATTTCACGCTGGACCGCGCCGCGATGCTGGCCGCCATGGCCGAGCACAAGCCGGCCATCATCTATCTCGCCTACCCGAACAACCCCACCGGCAACCTGTTCGATGCGGCCGACATGGAGGCCATCGTCCGTGCCGCCCAGGGCGAGGTCTGCCACAGCCTGGTGGTGGTGGACGAGGCCTACCAGCCGTTCGCCCAGGAAAGCTGGATGCCGCGCCTGACCGAATTCGGCAACCTGCTGGTCATGCGCACGGTGTCSAAGCTGGGCCTGGCCGGGATCCGCCTCGGCTACGTGGCCGGCGCGCCCGAGTGGCTGGCGCAGCTGGACAAGGTGCGCCCGCCGTACAACGTCAACGTGCTGACCGAGGCCACCGCGCTGTTCGCGCTCGAACATGTGGATGTGCTCGACGAGCAGGCGGCCCAGCTGCGTGCCGAGCGCGGCCGGCTGGCCGAGGCCATGGCCGCCCAGCCGGGCGTGACGGTGTTCCCGAGCGCCGCCAACTTCCTGTTGATCCGCGTGACGGATGCRGCACAGACGTTCGACCGACTGCTCGCGCGGAAGGTATTGATCAAGAACGTGAGTAAAATGCACGCATTGCTGGCCAACTGTCTGCGCGTGACGGTCAGCACACCCGAAGAAAACGCGCAGTTTCTTGAAGCATTTGCTGCTTCATTGCAGGATTAACCCCACCATGCGTGTAGCAGAGGTCACCCGCGATACCTCGGAAACGCAGATCCGCGTTTCGCTGAATCTTGATGGCACCGGTCGCCAGAAGCTGGCCACCGGCGTGCCGTTCCTCGACCACATGCTGGACCAGATCGCCCGCCATGGCATGGTCGACCTCGAGGTCGAGGCCCGTGGCGACCTGCATATCGACGACCACCATACGGTGGAAGACGTCGGCATCACGCTCGGCCAGGCCGTGGCCAAGGCGATCGGCGACAAGAAGGGCATCACCCGCTACGGCCACAGCTATGTGCCGCTGGATGAGTGCCTGTCGCGCGTGGTGATCGACTTCTCGGGCCGCCCGGGCCTGGAATTCCACGTGCCGTTCACCCGTGCCCGCGTGGGCAGCTTCGACGTGGACCTGACCATCGAATTTTTCCGAGGTTTCGTCAATCACGCCGGCGTGACGCTCCATATCGACAACCTGCGCGGCATCAATGCCCACCATCAATGCGAAACGGTGTTCAAAGCCTTCGGGCGGGCCCTGCGCATGGCGGTGGAGCTTGACCCGCGCGCGGGCAACACGATTCCATCGACAAAAGGGACGCTTTAAGGCATAAGGCGAGGGGCCCGCTGCCGGGCCCGACCCGAACCTGCAGGCGTGCCGGCCGGTTGCGGCGCCCGCTGACGCTCACCCGACCCCGCAACCGATGGATACGCTCAAGTCCTTTATCTCGCTGCTGGCGCTGATCAATCCGATCGGGGCGATCCCGTTCTTCATCAGCCTGACCAGTCAGCAGACGGAAGCGGAAAAGCTGCGTACCATCAAGACGGCGTCGATGTCGGTGGCGATCGTGGTGGCGGTTTCGGCGCTGCTGGGGCAGCAGATCATCGAGTTCTTCAATATCTCGGTGGCGTCGTTGCAGGTGGGTGGCGGGCTGATCATGATCATGATGGCCATGAACATGCTGAACGCGCAGACCAGCCGCACCAAGGCCACGCCCGAGGAAGAGGACGAGGCTGACGCCAAGGCCAGCATCGCGGTGGTGCCGCTGGCGATTCCGCTGCTGACCGGGCCAGGGTCCATCAGCACGGTGATTGTCTATGCCGGCAAGTCCGCGCACTGGTGGCAGTCGCTGGTGCTGGTGGGGATTGGCGTGTTGCTGGGGGCCGTGGTGTACCTGACGTTCCGCGCGGCGGACCCCATCGCACGGGTGATGGGGCGCACCGGGATCAATATTGGCACGCGTCTGATGGGTTTGATCCTGTCGGCGCTGGCCGTCGAGTTCATTGTGGACGGGCTGAAGACATTGTTGCCTGTTTTGAAATCATGACTACCATAGCAATTGTGGATTACGGCATGGGCAACCTGCGCTCGGTGGCGCAGGCGTTGCGCGCCGCGGCACCGGAAGCGGATGTCCAGGTGGTGGATCGGCCCGAGGCCATCCGCGCGGCGGACCGCGTGGTGCTGCCGGGGCAGGGCGCCATGCCCGACTGCATGGGCGCGCTGGGCGCATCCGGGTTGCAGGAGGCCGTGCTGGAGGCGGCCGCGAGCAAGCCGATGCTCGGCGTGTGCGTTGGCGAACAGATGCTGTTCGACCGTAGCACCGAAAGTCGCACTGGCAACGCGGCCACGCCGTGCCTGGCACTGATGCCGGGCGAAGTGGTCCGTTTCGAGCTGGAAGGGCTGACGCAGCCCGACGGCTCGCGCTTCAAGGTGCCGCAAATGGGCTGGAACCGCGTGCGGCAGTCGCGCGCGCACCCGCTCTGGCAGGGCATTCCGGACGATAGCTGGTTCTATTTCGTCCACAGTTACTATGTGCGCGCGCAGGATGCGTCGCACATCGCGGGCGAAACCGACTACGGCGGCGTGTTTACCAGCGCGGTGGCACGCGATAATATTTTCGCCACGCAGTTCCACCCGGAGAAGAGCGCCGCGATGGGTTTGCAGCTTTACCGGAATTTCGTGCACTGGAATCCGTAACGCGCCGAGAAGCGCGTGAGAAGCACCCGAGAACCGAAGCGCCCCGATACTGACCAGCGATCGTTCAGAGCCACCGACCAGACTGCGCATCCAACTGCCAAACTGACATGACCTGAGCCCACCGGCGCTCGCGCCGGCATCGCTGCCTTTTTCCTTTTACACAACCACCACGCTCGTCACGCTTATGTTGCTCATTCCGGCCATCGACCTGAAGGACGGTCAGTGTGTACGCCTCAAACAAGGCGACATGGACCAGGCCACCGTCTTTTCCGAAGATCCCGCCGCCATGGCACGTCACTGGGTCAACCAGGGCGCGCGTCGCCTGCATCTGGTCGACCTCAACGGCGCATTTGTCGGCAAGCCCCGCAACGAGGCCGCCATCAAGGCCATCATCGCCGAGGTGGGCGACGAGATCCCCGTCCAGTTGGGCGGCGGCATCCGCGACCTCAACACCATCGAGCGCTGGCTCGATGACGGGCTGTCGTACGTCATCATCGGCACCGCGGCGGTCAAGAACCCCGGCTTCCTGAAGGACGCCTGCTCGGCCTTCGGCGGCCACATCATCGTCGGCCTCGATGCCAAGGACGGCAAGGTCGCCACCGACGGCTGGAGCAAGCTGACCGGCCACGAAGTGGCGGATCTGGCACGCAAGTACGAGGATTACGGCGTCGAAGCCATCATCTACACCGATATCGGCCGCGACGGCATGCTGCAGGGCATCAATATCGACGCCACGGTGAAGCTGGCCCAGTCGATGTCGATCCCGGTGATCGCCAGCGGCGGGCTGTCCAACCTGACCGACATCGAGCAACTGTGCGCGGTGGAGCGCGAAGGCGTGGAAGGCGTGATCTGCGGCCGTGCCATCTACTCGGGCGACCTCAACTTCACCGAGGCGCAGGCGCGCGCGGACAAGCTGGGCGAAGAGTAAGCCGCCCCGGCGCGGGTGCGCCGGGCAACACGCCGCCACCCGGCAAGGGGCGGGCGGCAAGGAAACCCATGTTAGCCAAACGTATCATCCCCTGCCTGGACGTGACCAACGGGCGGGTGGTCAAGGGGGTCAACTTCGTCGAACTCCGCGACGCGGGCGACCCGGTCGAGATCGCGCGCCGATACGACGAGCAAGGTGCCGATGAAATCACTTTTCTCGACATCACCGCGACCAGCGACGGCCGCGACCTGATCCTCCACATCATCGAGGCTGTGGCTTCGCAGGTGTTCATTCCGCTGACCGTGGGTGGCGGCGTGCGCGCCGTGGAAGACGTGCGCCGGCTGCTCAATGCCGGGGCGGACAAGATCAGCGTGAATTCCTCGGCCATCGCCAATCCGCAACTGGTATCCGATGCCACGGGCAAGTACGGCTCGCAGTGCATCGTGGTGGCCATCGACGCCAAGCGCAGTTCCGCGCCGGGCGAGCCGCCGCGCTGGGAAGTCTTCACGCACGGCGGCCGCAAGGCCACCGGCCTGGACGCCGTGGCATGGGCGAAGGAAATGGCCACGCGCGGTGCCGGCGAGATCCTGCTGACCAGCATGGATCGCGACGGCACCAAGAGCGGTTTCGACCTCGAACTGACCCGCGCGGTCAGCGACGCGGTGCCGGTGCCCGTGATCGCCTCGGGCGGCGTGGGCGGCCTGCAGGACCTGGCCGACGGCATCCGCCTGGGCCACGCCGACGCCGTGCTGGCGGCCAGCATCTTCCACTATGGCCAGCACACGGTAGGTGAGGCCAAGGCATTCATGGCCCGCGAGGGCATTCCCGTCCGGATGTGATCATGGCGAAGAAGTGGCTGAACAAGGTGAAGTGGGACGACAACGGCCTGGTGYCGGTGATCGTCCAGGAAGTCGGCTCGAACGATGTGCTGATGTTCGCGTTCATGAACCGCGAGGCGCTCCAGCGCACCGTGGAGCTGGGCGAGGCCGTGTTCTGGTCGCGCTCGCGCAAGCGGCTCTGGCACAAGGGCGAGGAATCGGGCCACGTGCAGAAGGTCCATGAGATGCGTCTGGATTGCGACGAGGACGTGGTGCTCCTGAAGGTGACGCAGGTGGACAGCATCGCCTGCCACACSGGCCGTCACTCGTGCTTCTTCCAGAAATTCGAGGGCGATGTGGAGTCGGGCGACTGGCAGACCGTGGAGCCGGTGCTCAAGGACCCCTCCACCATCTACGCCAAATAACCATGAGCGACACCCCGAACCCCGCCGTCCCGGCAGATCTGGCCGACGTGCTGGCGCGCGTGGCCGCCACGCTCGAGTCCCGCAAGCCCGAGAACGGCGGCGATCCGGACAAATCCTACGTGGCCAAGCTGTTCCAGAAGGGCGACGACGCCATCCTGAAGAAGATTGGCGAGGAAGCGACCGAGACCGTGATGGCCGCCAAGGACGCGCGCGCCGCCGGCCTGAGCGCCGAGGCCACCGGCAAGGTGGTCTACGAGGTGGCCGACCTGTGGTTCCACACCATGGTGCTGCTGTCCCGCTTCGGGCTGAGCCCGGCGGACGTGGTGGGCGAACTGGCGCGGCGCGAGGGACTTTCCGGCCTGGCCGAGAAGGCGAGCCGCAAGGCGTAGCATAATGCGCATGTGGGCGCGGGAATCGTCCCGCGCCGCGCGCAATGCACGCAACGGACGCTGGAGGGCACGATGGCGACTGACACCACCACGCAAGTCACGACCACGGCTGAGGACGACAGGCTGAGCAGCCTGCGCAAGCTCACGCATATCCTGTATGCGCTCTACGCCATTTTTTGGCTGACGGGCGGGATCACGGCGCTGATCGCGATCGTGGTGAACTACGTGAAGCGCGACGATACGCGCGGCACGCTGTATGCCTCGCACTTCGCCTGGCAGATCCGCACGTTCTGGTGGTCGATCCTCTGGTTCGCGCTGAGCTGGGTCCTGTTCTTCACGATTTTGCTGGCGCCGGTAGCCTGGGTGATGTGGTGCGTGTTGTCACTATGGATGCTGTATCGTATCGTCAAGGGTTGGCTGTATCTGAACGATCGCAAGCCCATGTATCCGGACCAGCAGTTCTGAGAACGCGACGATCCGACATCACGCAACAAAAACGTCATGAAATCTCAGGACAATTGCATTTTCTGCAAGATCGTGGCCGGGCAGATCCCGTCGAACAAGCTGTACGAAGACAACGAACTGCTCGCGTTTCACGACATCCATCCCAAAGCGCCGGTACACTTCCTGCTAATTCCGAAGACTCACGTCGATTCGCTGGCGGATTGCGGACCCGGCGATGGGGATGTGCTTGCTAGAATAATGCTCAAGGTGCCTGAACTGGCGCGCCARGCCGGCTGCGATAACGGCTTCCGGACGGTGATCAACACCGGTCCGGACGGCGGGCAGGAGGTCTACCACCTTCATGTCCACGTGCTCGCCGGCCCGCGCGAACAGTGGAAGGCACCGGCGCCCTGAGCAATCGGGGCAGCCAGGGTATCAGCGGACCGGGACTCGCGTCCCGGCCACGTGCTGCGTCGGCAACCGTCGCCCGACGCGGCCTTTGAGGGACGGAACTACGGGGCCGGGCGGCCAATCTCCATCGCCCGCGGCTTCATCAGGAGCAAGAAATGGGTTCGTTTAGCATTTGGCACTGGCTGATCGTGCTGGTCATCGTCATGCTCGTGTTCGGCACCAAGAAGCTGCGCAATATCGGCACCGACCTGGGTGGCGCGGTCAAGGGCTTCAAGGATGGCATGAAGGACGGCAATGGCAACGCGGCCGAGGAGCCGGGTGCCCCGGCCAAGGAACTGCGCGATACCACCACGATCGACGTGGAAGCGAAGGACAAGTCGCGTCAGCAGTAAGCCGAATTGCCTGAATTCCTCATGGCGGCCGCGTTCGCGTCGGCCCGCCCCTCTCGTGTCCCTGGCTCCATGTCCGCATGATCGATCTCGGCATTTCCAAGCTGGCACTGATAGGCGCCGTGGCGCTCATCGTGATCGGTCCCGAACGGCTGCCCAAGGTGGCACGCACAGTGGGCGCGCTCGTCGGGCGCGCGCAGCGCTATATCAATGATGTGAAGGCGGAAGTCAGCCGCGAGGTGGAGTTGGACGAACTGCGCAAGATGCGCACGGAGTTCGAAGACGCCGCGCGCGATGTCGAGCGCACGATCCACAAGGAAGTGAACGAGCAGTCCCAGGCGCTGAACGAAGCCCTGGGCGGCACCGACACAGCGGCTTCCGACACCGGCAGCCCCGGCGTGGGTGGCGGCTACGTGCCGAGCTGGGACGCCGCGCACAAGTCGCACAACGGACGCAAGAGCTGGCGCGTCAAGCAGGGCGCGCGGCCGATCTGGTTCAAGCGCCAGCAGAACATGCGCGTGTGGGTGCAGTCAGGCGCCGCGCGCGTGAAGCGGCATCGCCCGCCCACCGGACGCTCCCGCTCGTTCTTCGAGTAACCATGCCGTGCAGCGCCGTCCCGCCGCCGTGCAGGCTGGCGGCGGCCGCCACGATAACTACGATGCCAGCCAGCACGGCTGAAGCGGCTACGCCATGAGCGACTCCCCCTCCCAAGACCCCAACGACGAAACCCAGCAGGAAACCTTCATCTCCCACCTGATCGAGCTGCGCGAGCGGTTGGTCAAGGCGGTGGCGGGGGTCATCATCGTCTTCCTCAGCCTGATCTACTGGGCGCCGCAGATCTTCAACCTGTTCTCCGCGCCGCTGATGGAATCGCTGCCGAAGGGCGGCAGGATGATCGTGACCGATGTCACCGGCTCGTTCTTCGTACCGATGAAGGTGACGATGCTCGTGGCGTTCCTGATCGCGCTGCCGTGGGTGCTCTACCAGGTCTGGCAGTTCGTGGCGCCGGGCCTGTATCAGCATGAGAAGAAACTGATCATGCCGCTGGTGAGCAGCAGCTACCTGCTGTTCCTGTGCGGCGTGGCGTTTGCCTATTTCCTCGTGTTTCCCACCGTGTTCCATTTCATGGCGCATTACAACGCGCCATTGGGTGCGGACATGTCCACGGACATCGATAAATACCTGAGTTTCGCCATGACGACGTTCCTGGCGTTCGGTATTACCTTCGAGGTGCCCGTGGTGGTCATCGTCCTCGTGCGATTTGGTGTGGTGGAACTCGAGAAACTGAAGCAGATCCGCCCGTATGTGATCGTCGGGGCCTTCATCGTCGCCGCCGTGGTGACGCCGCCCGATGTGATGTCGCAGTTGCTGCTCGCCGTGCCGCTGATCGCGCTATACGAATTGGGCCTGTTGCTCGCCCGATTTGTGACCAAGCAGCCGCTTGGTACGCCCGCGCCGGGCGAAAACCCCGCCGACTGAGTTCCCCGGTACTTGTAACGGAGATGTTTCTGCCACGTCCGAATGGGCGGTTTTGCACCAACATGGGGAAAAATGCTGCATTTGTTGTTGCTTGATGACAACAAACCACGTTGGTAAACCGTGTTTACGGCGAAAAAGTCTTCTGGCGGGGAGGGGGGGTGTCACATAATACGACGCAGACGTGAAGGTTAATGCGTCGCCCAAGCACTTGGGCAACCAAGATTTCCCAATCAGTTGACAAGGAAAGTGTCGATATGAAGATGAAACTGTTTGCAGCTGCCGTTGCCGCCATGGCCGCCGGTGGCGCGTATGCCCAATCGAGCGTAACCCTGTACGGTGTGGTTGACGCTGGTATCGAGTACCAGAACCACCAGCCGAACGTGGCTGGTAGCCACGACGTTGTGCGCCTGACCTCGGGCAACATGTCCGGCAGCCGTTGGGGCCTGCGTGGCGTGGAAGATCTGGGCGGCGGCCTGAAGGGCGTGTTCGTTCTGGAAAGCGGTTTCAACGTTGACACCGGTACGTCGGGCCAAGGTGGCCGTCTGTTCGGTCGTCAAGCGTTCGTTGGTCTGCAAAGCAACTACGGCACGCTGTCGCTGGGCCGTCACCAGACCCCGTTCTATGACTTCGGTCTGGCCTTCGACCCGATGGCCATCTCGACGAACTACTCGATCACGTCGCAAGACGCTGGTTTCAGCAGCCGCGCCGACAACTCGCTGAAGTACATCGGCAAGTTCGGTGGCCTGACCGCCTCGCTGCTGTACAGCACGGGCGCCAACACGGTTGGTACGGCTAACGCCTACACCGGCGTTGCTGGCGAAGTTCCGGGCTCGTACAAGACCGGCCGTGAGTACAGCGCAAGCCTGATCTACGCAGGCGGCCCGTTCTCGATCGGTGCTGTGTTCGACGAAACCAACCTGGGCAACCCGACGGGTGTGGGCATCGACACGACGCGCGCCAAGATCCAACGCGCTTCGCTGGCTGGTACGTACGCTTTCGGTCCGGCTAAGGTGTTCGCTGGCTACCGCTACGCGCACGCCCTGTCGAACGCTCGTCTGCCGGGCGGTACGCTGGCAAACGGTACGGTCGACGCCAACGTGTCGAACCTGTACTGGCTGGGCATGGGTTACCAGCTGACCCCGGCTCTGTCGCTGACGGGCGCCGCTTACTACCAAGACTTCCGTTCGTCGGGTGCTGATCCGTGGAGCTTCGTGGCTTCGGCTGACTACGCCTTCTCGAAGCGCACTGACGCTTACCTGAACGTGGCCTACACGAAGAACAAGGACGGCTCGACCCTCGGTCTGGGTAGCTCGGGCGCTGCTGGTTCGGGCTTCGGCACGACCAACGGCTCGGCTAACCAGTTCGGCGCTGTGGTTGGTGTGCGTCACAAGTTCTAATTKGACGCGGGTGTAAGCCCGCATCAGATTCGGCTTGATTCAAAACGCCGGCATCCGAAAGGATGTCGGCGTTTTGTTTTGTGGTGTGGGATGGGGTGGTGGTTGATRGCATGCCAGGTGCCCTGGCTTGATCGGCATGYCCCGTAAGGCCCCCCTACCTGGGAGCGGTGCGACGCGCGCTGCACGGCCTGCTCGTGGCTTGCAGCGGTCAGCCGGAGGTGCCCTCGGCGCCCGATCTCGACAATCGACCATCGATCCACACGCCCCAACAAAAAACCCCCGCCGGCTACCCGGCGGGGGTTTTTACATTCAGGCTACCTGGTCCTTCAGCTTCCGATCGACCTTCCAGCCAGTCCTACTCTTCCTCATCCAGCGGCATTGCGCGYCGTGGCGGGGGAGGGCGCTTCCCGATGGTCACCGTGACCTCGGCCGGCTTGCCACGCCGGATCACCTTCATCTTGGCCTCGGCCCCCGGTTTGAGCTGCGCAATCGCATTGAGCAGCGCGGTGGTATCGGAGATCACCTGGTTATCGACCGACACCAGCACATCGCCCGGCTTCACGCCAGCCTTGTCCGCCGGTCCGCCCTGGACTACGGCGGCAATCAGCGCGCCATCCTTGGCATCGAGCCCAAACGACTCGGCGATCTCGGGTGTCAGGTCCTGCGGCTCCACGCCGATCCAGCCGCGCGTGACCGTGCCGGAGGAGATGATCGATTCCATCACTTGCTTGGCCGTCGAGACAGGAATCGCGAAGCCAATCCCCAGCGAGCCACCCGAGCGCGAGTAGATCGCCGTGTTGATCCCGAGCAGGTTGCCCTGTGCGTCAACCAGCGCACCGCCCGAGTTGCCGGGGTTGATCGCCGCGTCGGTCTGGATGAAGTTCTCGAACGTGTTGATGCCCAGGTGGCTGCGGCCCAGCGCCGAGACGATACCCATCGTCACAGTCTGGCCGACCCCGAACGGATTGCCGATGGCCAGCACCACGTCGCCGACCTTCACATTCTCGATCCGGCCCAGCGTGATCGCCGGCAGGTCCTTGAGCGTGACCTTGAGCACGGCCAGGTCGGTTTCCGGGTCGGAACCCACGACCTTGGCGTTGGCCTTGCGCCCATCGGTCAGGGCGATCTCGATTTCGTCGGCGCCGTCCACCACGTGGTGGTTGGTTAGAATATAACCCTCGGCGCTGACGATTACGCCCGAGCCCAGGCTGGACACCGGTTCCTGGCGCTCCGGCAGCCGGTCGCCAAAGAAGAACCGGAACCAAGGATCCTCGGTTTGTGGATTGGGCGACCGCCGCGAGCCGTTCTTGCTCGTGAAGATATTCACCACCGCAGGCATGGCCTGGCGCGCCGCGTCACTATAAGAGCCCTCGGCCGCGGAACCCGTCACACTCGGCACCACTTCCTTCAGTGCCACGATTGGTGAGCCTGATTGCACGGCCACCCGCCCGCGCTGCAGCCACTCGGGTTTCAGCGTGGCCACGACGAACCACACGGCCAGCACCACGGTGACAGCCTGGGCGAAAAACAGCCAGAATCGGCGCAACATATTGGAGTTTTGAGCAGAAAATGAAAACAAAAGAGCTTGAATTGTACTTGAACGATCTACTGGAAGTTTCCCGTTTCAAGGACTATTGCCCGAACGGCCTCCAAGTGCAAGGTAGATCGGAGGTCACCCACGTCGTCACCGGCGTGACGGCCAGCCTGGCCCTCGTCGAAGCGGCGATCGAGGCCGGCGCCGACGCCATCCTGGTCCATCACGGCTATTTCTGGAAAAACGAGGATGCCCGGGTCATCGGCCAGAAGCATGCGCGCCTGAAACGGCTGCTTGGCGCCGACGTCAACCTGATGGCTTTCCACCTGCCGCTCGATAACCATCCCGAGCTGGGCAACAATGCGCAGCTTGGCCTGCAGCTCGGCTTCATGCCGAACGGCCGTTTCAGCGACGATCAACTGGGTTGGACCGGTACACTGCCGCAGCCGATGCCGCTGCACGCGCTGGCCGCGCATGTCGGTGCGGTGCTCCAGCGCGAGCCGCTGGCGATTGGCGACCCCGATCAGATGATTCGCAAGGTGGGCTGGTGCACGGGCGGTGCGCAGGGCTATTTCGACGCCGCCGTAGCGGCTGGCGTCGATGTGTACCTGAGCGGAGAGGTGTCGGAGCAGACCACCCACCTCGCGCGCGAGAGCGGCGTGGCCTACCTGGCCGCCGGTCATCACGCCACGGAACGCTACGGCATCCGCGCGGTGGGCGAGCATCTGGCGCAGCGTTTCGGGCTGCGCCATACCTTCATCGATATTCCGAACCCGGTCTGAGCCGGGCTCCGGGCGTGGCGCGCGGTCAGGCGCGCGGCGTCTTCAGGCTGTCGCGGATCTCGCGCAGCAGCACGATATCCTCGGGCGTGGCGGCCGGCGTGGCCGGCTCCTCGTGCTTCGCGGCCATCCGGTTGAAGGCGCGGACCATCAAGAAGATGATGAAGGCGAGGATGACGAAGTTCACCACGATGGTGAGAAAGTTGCCGTAAGCGAAGACCGGCACGCCGGCCTTCTTCAGTGCATCGAGGGTATGCGGCACGCCGGGAGGCGGGTCCGCAAGCACGACGAACATGTTCGAGAAGTCCAGTTTGCCGATGATGCGGCCGATCACTGGCATGATCAGGTCGTTGACGACGGAATCCACGATCTTGCCGAAAGCTGCGCCGATGATCACGCCGACGGCGAGATCRATCACGTTGCCGCGCATCGCAAAAGTACGGAATTCGCTGATCATGCTCATTGGTTATTCTCCGCTTTGTTGTTTCAGATTAACGTTTGCGTTTGACACAGACTGCATCATCGCACCCCTGAGCGCAAGCCCGCGGGCGGGATTCGCGCTGCCATGACCGATTATCGACCAGTCGGCTATCGGTAGTTCGCCTATCGTCGAGGGATGTGCCTCAGGTATAATTTTTGGTTGACGCAAGATCTAATTGATGACATCCCCTGGGGTTTGGAATGAGTGACCAGCAAAACGTGAAGAACGTGGACAAAGGTCGCCGCAATTGGTTGATCGCGACATCTGTCGCGGGCGGCGTAGGAGGCGTAGCAGTAGCAGTGCCCTTTGTCAGTACCTTTGCACCGTCGGAGAAGGCCAAAGCCGCCGGGGCACCTGTCGAGGCCGATGTCGGTGGCCTCAAGCCCGGCGAGATGATGACCGTGGAATGGCGTGGCAAGCCGGTCTGGATTCTTCGTCGCACCCCTGAAATGCTGGCCTCGCTCCAGAAAACCGATAGCGAGGTGGCTGATCCCAAGTCCGCTGTGCCATTCACGATGGAGACGCCGGACTACGCCAAAAACGAAACCCGCTCCCGTGCCGAGCACAAGGACCTGCTGGTGGTCGTCGGCATTTGTTCCCACCTTGGCTGCTCGCCGTCCGGTCCGTTCGTGTCTGGCGCCAACCCCCAGCTCGGCGCCGATCCCGGCTTCCTCTGCCCTTGCCACGGCTCGACGTTCGACCTGGCGGGCCGCGTGTTCAAGAACAAGCCGGCCCCGCAGAACCTTGACGTCCCCCCGTACCAGTTCCTGTCCGACACCAAGATCGTGATCGGCAAGGACGAGAAAGGAGAAGCCTGATCATGGCGGCCGAAAAAGAAGTCAAGACCACCGGGCTGCTGGGCTGGATCGACGCCCGTTTCCCTGCCACCCAGCTCTGGGAAGATCATCTCTCCAAGTACTACGCGCCGAAGAACTTCAACTTCTGGTACTTCTTCGGCTCGCTGGCGCTGCTGGTCCTCGTGATCCAGATCGTCACCGGCATCTTCCTGGTGATGAACTACAAGCCGGACGGCACGCTCAACGCGGCTGGCATTCCGGTGGCCTTTGCCAGCGTGGAGTACATCATGCGCGAGGTGCCGTGGGGCTGGCTGGTGCGCTACATGCACTCCACCGGCGCCTCGGCGTTCTTCGTCGTGGTCTACCTGCACATGTTCCGCGGGCTGCTGTACGGTTCGTACCGCAARCCGCGCGAGCTGGTCTGGATCTTCGGCTGCCTGATCTTCCTGTGCCTGATGGCCGAGGCGTTCATGGGCTACCTGCTGCCCTGGGGCCAGATGTCGTACTGGGGCGCGCAGGTGATCGTGAACCTGTTTTCGGCGATCCCGGTGATCGGCCAGGACCTGTCGCTGTTCATCCGCGGCGACTACGTGGTGAGCGATGCCACGCTGAACCGCTTCTTCTCGTTCCACGTGATCGCGGTGCCGCTGGTGCTGCTCGGCCTGGTCGTGGCGCACATCATCGCGCTGCACGAAGTGGGCTCGAACAACCCGGACGGCGTGGAGATCAAGGCGAAGAAGGACGAGAACGGCATCCCGCTGGATGGCATTCCGTTCCACCCGTACTACTCGGTGCATGACCTGCTGGGCGTGGGCGGCTTCCTGTTCTTCTTCTCGGCGGTGATCTTCTTCTTCCCGGAAGTGGGCGGCTATTTCCTCGAAGCCAACAACTTCTTCCCGGCCGATCCGCTGAAGACGCCGCCGCACATCGCGCCGGTCTGGTACTTCACCCCGTTCTATTCGATGCTGCGCGCTACGACGTCGAACTTCCTGCCGGTGCTGTGGCTGTTCTTCGCCATCGTGCTGGGCCTGGTGGTCCTGCGCAGCAAGGATGTGCGCGTGAAGATCGGCTCGGTGGCGATCCTCGTGATCCTGGCGGCAGGCTTCTACTTCATCGAAGCCAAGTTCTGGGGCGTGCTGGTGATGGGCGGCTCCGTGGTCGTGCTGTTCTTCATGCCCTGGCTCGACTGCTCGCCGGTCAAGTCCATCCGCTATCGTCCCGCCTTCCATAAGACAATTCTGATTGTCTTCGTGGTGGTGTTCCTGGTCCTCGGCTACCTGGGCGTGCAACCGCCGTCGCCGGTGGGTGAGAAGGTGTCGCAGCTCGGTACGCTGCTGTACTTCGCCTTCTTCCTGACCATGCCGCTGTGGAGCCGTTCCGGCGAGTTCAAGCCGGTGCCGGAGCGTGTCACGTTCCATCCGCACTAAGCGCCGCGCGACCCCCAAAAGAGGACAAGGACACAAGATGAAAAAGTTGCTTTCGATCTTCGCACTGGTCGGCGCGTGCTTCGCGGCCATGCCCGCGATGGCTTCCGAGGGGGGCTACCCCCTGGAGCC
This sequence comes from Cupriavidus sp. KB_39, assembly GCF_052114485.1. NCBI lineage: Bacteria > Pseudomonadati > Pseudomonadota > Betaproteobacteria > Burkholderiales > Burkholderiaceae > Cupriavidus > Cupriavidus sp. KB_39. Next base: position 9,812 of record NZ_JBFREV010000026.1, on the reverse strand, counting down.
GGCGCCGCTCGACACCAGCGACGTGTCGTCGCTGCAGCGCGGTGCCAAGCTGTTCGTCAACTACTGCCTGAACTGCCATGGCGCGTCGATGATGCGCTACAACCGGCTCAGGGACTTGGCGCTGACGGATGACCAGATCCGTCAGAACCTGCTCTTCACGGCCGACAAGGTGGGCGAGACCATGACGATCGCGATGCCACCGAAGGACGCCAAGACGTTCTTCGGCGCCATGCCGCCGGACCTGTCGGTCATCGCCCGCGCCCGCGGCAACGACTGGCTGTACACCTACCTGCGTACCTTCTACCGCGACGACACGCGCGCCACGGGCTGGAACAACCTCGTCTTCCCGGCCGTCGGCATGCCGCACGTGCTGTGGGAGCTGCAGGGCCAGCGCACGGCCAAGTTCGCCGAAGTGGAAGAACACGGCCAGAAGGTGCACAAGTTCGCGGGCTTCGAGCAGGTCACGCCGGGCAAGCTGAGCACGCAGGAATATGACCAGGCCGCGGCCGATATCGTGAACTACCTGAACTGGATGGCCGAACCGGCGCAGAGCCACCGCAAGCGTCTGGGCGTCTGGGTGCTGCTGTTCCTCGGCGTGTTCACGGTCTTTGCCTGGCGCCTGAACGCGGCTTTCTGGAAGGACGTGAAGTAAGTTGTAACAGCCGTCAGCGGCTGCCGGCAGGGCCGGCGCGGAAGTTGCACTGTTGCAGCACCGCGCCGGCCCTTTTCCGTTGCGGATCGGCAGTCTAGGTGGCTCAAGCGTCTCTTTCTCTATTTGTAACTTATTTGCTTTTCGATGGGGCGTTCTGACAGAATGTTTGCCCTGTCCGATCTAGCGCTGCCAAGTTCGCCGTCATGCACTGCATCCGGCGACTTTACACCCAAGGAATTCAACCATGATGGTGTTGTATTCGGGTACGACTTGCCCGTTTTCCCAACGTTGCCGCCTTGTCCTGTTCGAAAAGGGCATGGATTTTGAAATTCGCGACGTTGATCTGTTCAACAAGCCGGAAGACATTTCGGTGATGAACCCGTACGGCCAGGTGCCGATTCTCGTCGAACGTGACCTGATCCTGTACGAATCGAACATCATCAACGAGTATATCGACGAGCGCTTCCCGCACCCGCAGCTGATGCCGGCCGACCCGGTGCAGCGTGCACGCGCCCGCCTGTTCCTCTTCAATTTCGAGAAGGAACTGTTCACCCACGTGTACGTGCTCGAGAACGAGAAGGGCAAGGCCGCCGAGAAGAATCACGAGCGCGCCCGCGCCGCGATTCGCGACCGCCTGACCCAGCTCGCACCGATCTTCGTGAAGAACAAGTACATGCTCGGTGAAGAATTTTCGATGCTCGACGTCGCCATCGCGCCGCTGCTGTGGCGCCTGGATCACTACGGGATCGAGCTCTCGAAGAACGCCGCGCCGCTACTCAAGTATGCGGAACGGATCTTCAGCCGCCCGGCGTACATCGAGGCGCTGACCCCGTCTGAAAAGGTCATGCGTCGTTAAGACGGTATCGACGCCACCGGAAGCGTAATGTCTGAAACATCCACCAAGCCTTACCTGATCCGCGCCATTTACGAGTGGTGCACGGATAACGGTTTTACGCCGTATATCGCCGTGTTTGTCGACGGGAATACGAACGTGCCGCGCGAATTCGTGAAGAACAACGAGATCGTGCTGAACGTGAGTTTCGACGCGACGAGCGGGCTGGACATGGGTAACGAGTGGATCGGATTCAGCGCGCGCTTTGGTGGTGTTTCCCGCAAGATCGACGTGCCCGTGGAAAACGTGCTGGCGATCTACGCGCGGGAAAATGGCCAGGGCATGGCGTTCCCGGTGGAGCGCAGCATCCCCGAGACGCAGGCCGCCACCGAGCGTGAAAACAATCCCCCGCCGAAGCTGGCACCGGTGGATGCAGACACGCCGGTCACGGCCGAACAGGGCGGCACGGACGACGATCCGACTCCGCCCCCGGTACCGCGAATCGGAGGCAAGAAGCCGTCGCTGAAGGTGGTGAAGTAGCCATCGTCAAAGTGGGTCGCATGCAGTAGAATCGCGGTCTGCAACAAAATGCCGGCTTAGCTCATCAGGTAGAGCAGTTGATTTGTAATCATCAGGTGGCGGGTTCGAGTCCTGCAGCCGGCACCAGATAAAACAAGGGGTTACAGCAAGCGCTGTAACCCCTTGTCCGTTGTAAACTGCTTGGTTTTTCGATCGGAAACCGGCGGTATGTCCCATCTGCCACGGCGCACTGCCCATAGCGGCCCGACGCTCGTTCGGCTCCTGTCTCGCCTGATCCACGTCGATGCTGCGGAACCTACCAGTTCCCTCTCCCACCRGCTAAGCCAATGGCTCGGGTGGACGGATGCCATCGCGCTGTCCGCCGCACTTACCAGCCATCCAGTGCCGGGATCGTCGCTGCCGCCGCGCCCGGGGAATGCCGAGGCGCGTGATGCCGTGCGCGTGCGCGCGGCGCTGGCCAATGCGATTGTCGATGACGGCACATCAAGCGCGCGGCGTCGTGGGCCGGGGCGCCCAGCCGTGCCGGCGGAGTCGCCTGACGCCACGGTCGATTTTGCTGTCTATCGCCACCGCTATCTGACCACGCAACAAACCATGGCGACGGAAATCGGCATATTGCGAGGCCGGCTACGCAAGGCGCTGACCGCCCGGCAGCCCGCGATGGCGAAGCTGGCGATGGTGGATACCGTCATGGAGCGCGTGGTGGGTGCGCGCGAGCAGAGCCTGCTGGCGAGCGTGCCGGCGCTGTTGGAAACCCATTTCGAGCACTTGCGCCAAGCCCATGAGCATGCGCCCGGCGCCTGGCTCACGCAGTTCCGCAAAGACATGCAGGCTGTCCTGCTTGCCGAACTGGACATCCGTTTTGAACCGGTCGAAGGGCTGCTCGCCGCCCTGCGCGCTGGCTAACTGCATAGACATGAACAGAATTCTTCCCCATATCGTCGCTTTTGTTGCCGGTCTCGCCGTGGTTTGCTGGATCGGTGCCGGCTACGCGGGCGCGAACGCGCTCGCCCTCGCCGTGACGTTGGTGATCGGTGCCTTCTACGTGACTGGCGCGTTCGAACTCCAGTGCTATCGGCAGGCGACGGCCTCGCTGGCGCATGCGGTCTCGAATTTGTCCGAGAAACCGGCGGGTCTCGGCCAGTGGCTGGACACGCTTCCAGCCGGTCTGCGCGATGCCGTCCGGCTGCGCGTCGAGGGCGAGCGCGTGACGCTCCCCGCGCCGACGCTGACGCCGTATCTCGTCGGATTGCTAGTCCTGCTCGGCATGTTCGGCACTTTCCTCGGCATGGTGGCCACGCTGCGCGGCACGGGCATGGCACTGGAAGGGGCGACGGACCTGCAAGCCATGCGTGCTTCGCTGGCGGCACCGGTGAAGGGGCTGGGTTTCGCGTTCGGTACCTCGGTCGCGGGCGTTGCCACGTCGGCGATGCTGGGCCTGATCGCGGCGCTGTGTCGGCGCGAGCGCATCGAAGCCGTGCGGCAACTCGACACCCGCATCGCCACCACGCTGCGCCCGTTCTCGCGCAGCCATCAGCGCGATGAGATGTTCCGGCTCGTGCAGCGTCAGGCCGAGGTTATGCCGACGCTGGTCGACCGTCTGCAAGACATGATGGCCACGATGGAGCGCCAGAGCCGGACCCTGGCCGAGCGCCTTGCCGCGAGCCAGGAGGCGTTTCATGGTTCGACCGAAGCGACTTACACGCGGCTGGCGTCCTCCGTCGAAGAAAGCTTGAAATCCAGTATTGCCGAGAGCGCGCGCGTAGTCAGCGCGGTGGTCGAGCCCGCCGTCAGGGAGACGATGGCCGGTCTCGCGCAGGAGATGTCGGCATTGCGCGAGACCGTCTCTGGGACGGTGCAGCAACAACTCGAAGGCATCTCGACCCAGTTCGCGACAACCACTGCCAATGTCGCCGATGTCTGGCAGCAGGCCTTGGGCGACCATCGACACGCAAGCGAAGCCCTGACGCGCGACCTCCGCCAATCGCTCGATACCTTCGGTGAAGCCCTGGTACGCGAGAACCAGCAAGCACTGGCTGGCACTTCGGCCAGTTTCGCATCGCAATCAGCATCGCTGGCGGCGACGGTGAGCCAGTCGCACGCTGATCTTCAGGCCCAGTTGCTGGCTCGCGACGAACAGCGCCTGGCCGCGTGGACCGATGCGCTCGGCGCCATGGCCGCCGCCATCGCCACGCAGACGCAAGCCCAGGCCAGTGAGACGATTGCGGAAGTGTCTCGCCTCGTCGAGGCCACGACGGCGGCCCCCAAGGCAGCGGCCGCCATCATCGAGGAACTGCGGGAGAAGCTCTCCGACGGCCTCGCGCGCGACAACGCGATGCTCGCCGAACGTGGGCGCCTGCTGGCATCGCTGGAAACGCTGCTCGATGCCGTGAACCATGCCTCCACCGGCCAGCGCGCCGCGGTTGACGGCCTCGTGACGACCACGGCGGAGCTGCTCGAGCGCGTCGGTGCCCGGTTTGCCGAGACGGTCGAGTCCGAATCCGGACGCATGGCGACGATTGCCGCGCAGGTGTCGTGCAGCGCCGTCGAGACCGCCAGCCTTGGCGAGTCGTTCGGCGCGGCCGTGCAGGTGTTCAGCGATGCCAACGGGCAGTTGGTCGCGCATTTGGAACGCATCGAGGCTGCGCTCGACAAGTCGATGACGCGCAGCGACGAGCAGCTCGCCTACTACGTGGCGCAGGCGCGGGAAGTGGTCGATCTCAGCATGCTGTCGCAGAAGCAAATCCTGGAAGACCTGCAACGGCTGGCAGCGCCGGGCGCGGCCAACGGACCGGGCGCGGAGGCCGCATGAGTGAGGACCTCGACGCCGGCGTGGAGTCAACGGCGCCCGTCTGGGCCGTCTTCGGTGACCTGATGTCGGTGCTACTGGGCGGCTTCGTGCTGATTTTGCTTGGGGTGATCGGCTTCCAGATGGAGCTGTCGGCCCGGCTCGAAGCCGAGGTCAAGCAACGGCAGGAGGAGATGCAGCGGCGCGAGACGCTCGAGAAGGCGCTGGCGGGGCCGCTTTCGGCGGGCCGTGTGACGCTCGTGAACGGGCGCATCGGCATCAGCGGGAACGTGTTGTTCGCGGTGAATTCGGACCAGTTGCAGCCAGAAGGGCGCGAGTTGCTGAAGGGGCTCGCTGCGCCGCTGGGGGCCTATCTGCATGCGCGCGACGAGATCCTGATGGTGAGCGGCTATACCGATGACACCCAGGTGCGCGACAGCAATCGCCGCTTTGCCGACAATTGGGAATTGTCTGCCCAGCGCGCACTGACTGTGACGCGCGCGCTAATCGATGCGGGCATTCCCGCCGCGATGGTGTTCTCTGCCGCGTTCGGCGCCGAGCAGCCGGTGGTGCCGAATGCCGACGTCGCGAGCCGCGCCAAAAACCGCCGCGTGGAGATCGCGCCGATTCCGAGAGTGTCCACGGGTGCGGCAAAGTCTCATGGCTGAATTGGACCCGCACCAGGACCCGCACCAGGACCCGCACCAGGACCCGCGCCAGGATCCGCGCGCCCGCCTCGCCGCCTGGCGCGAGCGCGGCGCCGAACGGATCGACCCGGTGCGCTTCCGATTCCTGGAAGCGCTGGCGCGGCGCTCGGCGACCCAGCATGGCGAAGCGCGCGAACTGCTCGATGCACGGCTTGCGCACCTCGTGGCGTCCTTTGGCGATGCCCTCACGCAAGCCGCCCCACGCGCTGACCGGCCGGCCAAGCCAGACGCCAGCCCGCTCGGCGGACTCGTGGAATACATCGCTGCGCGGTCCTCAGCCAGTGCGCTGCCACCTGTCGCTGGCGCGCAACGCGGTCCCGAGCCGGCGCCGGCCCTGATCGACTATTTCCGCGACAGTTGGGCGCGCGTCAGCGCCGACCGCCAGTTGCGCGAGGCACTGGACAGCGTGCCGGCGAACGCCGGGCCGCTCAATACGAATCATCTTGTGCATGGCGCACTTGCGCTGATGCAGGACGTATCGCCGGGCTATTTCCAGCGTTTCTTGTCCTATGTCGATGGCCTGGCGTGGCTCGAGCAGATGAGCCCCGGCGGCGCGCCCGCCGAGCCGACAGCACGCCGTGCCGCAAGCGCCCCAAAACGGCCGCGCGTCAAGCGCCGTGCCGCCGATGCCGACCCCCTTGCCTGATCGCCCATGCTTGCACGCATAATGTGCCGCATACAGTTGGGATAACAACAGGAAGGGTCAATGATGGATAACAATCAGGGCATGGGCGACCTCGCGCGCCTCGCCGCGGCGGTGGCCGTGGCAACGCTTGCCGCCTGCGGCGGTGGGGGCGATGACGACGGCGGTTCCGTCGTCCGCGTCTCGGAGGTGACCGCCACGACGAGCAAGGCTACCGCCAGCGCCAGCGCACTTCCCACCACACGCTGGATGCCGGCCGCCACGGACACGTGGCAGCTCCAGCTCCAGGGCAAGCTCAACACGTCGTACAACGCCGTCGTGTTCGATTTCGACCTCTTCGACACCCCGCAGGCCACCATCGACACGCTGAAGTCCCAAGGCAAGCGCGTGGTCTGCTACTTCTCCGCCGGTAGCAGCGAGAACTGGCGTTCGGATTACTCTCAATTCACGGCCGCCGACCAGGGCCATCMGCTCGATGGCTGGGCAGGCGAGCGCTGGCTCGACACCCGTTCCGCCAACGTCCGCAAGATCATGACGGCGCGGATGGATCTGGCGAAGGCGAAGGGGTGCGATGGCATCGACACGGACAATGTCGACGGCTACACCAACAACCCCGGCGTGCCGTTGACGGCCGCGACGCAGCTCGACTACAACCGCTTTCTGGTCACCGAGGCCCACGCGCGCGGGCTGGCCATCGGGCTCAAGAACGATATCGATCAGGTCGCCCAGCTTGCCGGCGATTTCGATTTCGCGGTCAATGAGCAGTGCTTCCAGTACAACGAATGCGGGGTCTACGCGGCGTTCACCACGCAGGGCAAGGCCGTTTTCAATGTGGAATATGCGGCGAAATGGAAGGACCCCGCGCGGCGCCCGACGCTCTGCGCGAAGGCTCAGGCGCTGAACCTGCGCACGGTGGTCTTGCCGCTGAAGCTGAACGATAACTTCCGCTACACCTGCGACTAGGCTGTTGCAATTCAGGCCGGGGGAGGCCGGCGAGCCGCCTCAGTCTGGCGTCTTGCCGGTTTTCTCCAGCTCGCGCCACGCCAGGAATAGCCGCGTGTCGAATTCGAGCTGGTGATAGCGTGGCTCCATGTGCTCGCAGAGCCGATAGAACGCCTTGYTGTGGTCGCTCTCTTTCAGGTGGGCCAGTTCGTGGACRACGATCATSCGSAGAAAGTCCGCCGGCGCCTCCTTGAACAGCGASGCCACGCGGATTTCCTTCTTGGCCTTGAGCTTGCCRCCCTGCACGCGCGAGATGGYGGTGTGCAGGCCGAGCGCGTGCTGCGCGGTGTCGAGGCGCGCGTCGTAGCCCACCTTGTGCAGCGGCGGCGCGCTGCGCAGGTATTCCTGCTTGATGTCCGACGTGTAGTCGTACAGCGCGCGATCCGTCTGGACCGTGTGCGGCGCCGGATAGCGCCGCGCGAGGTGATCCCCCAACCCGCCCGCCGCGATCAGCGCGCGCACCTGGTCGAGCACCCCGGGCGGATAACCACCCAGGAAGCGCATCGGATCCTTCACGCCGGGGCGCCAGCCTTCGCTCACAGACCCTTCCTATTTAGTGGTGATGATGGTGATGGTGCATCCAGCTGTTATCCACCGAGTTGACGAACGACTCGACGGCGTCCTTGTCCCCGGTGGCATGGCGCATCATCTCGCCGCACTTGCAGAAACCCTGGTACGGCAGGATGTGCGAGCAGGCCGACGTCTTTTGCAGATACAGTGTGACGGGTTTGGTGCACTTCTTGCACTTGAACTTGAGGGTAAGAGCAGCTTTCATGGCAATTCGGACCGAGTGTCGGAGGCCTCGCGGGATTCGCGGGACAAAGGCGACATTGTAACGATGCCCACGAATCAGCGTGGATCGCTGGTTTTCGACGGGGCAATCCGGAACGGCTCGATTTCGTACTGCTCGCCATGCTTGCGACAGTCATCGGCGATGGAGATCCACCAGTCCACCGTGACGATATACGTGCTGCCGTTGATGTCGTTCTCGGTGGCAACAGTGTCGCGGCCGAGTTTGAGATTTCGGCGGGCCATCGTCAGGGCTTTCAAGCGGGTGTCGGCGTAAAGGCTGGGGTCCCAGAGCATCATCAGCCGTTTTTCTTCCCAGACCACCCAGGCCAGTTCGTTGCCGCTGGGGAATTTATAGCCCACGACACAAAAGCGATTCCGCTCTCGGTTTGCTCTCTCTATCGCGAGGAGGTACTTGATTGTCGCCCTTGGGTCTAGGTAGCCCGGATCAGCGGAGACTCTGAATCGCCCGGAGGCATTGCCGGCAACAGCATCAGGTAGATCATGATTCGCTTGTGTACTGCTCCACCCTAGAAGTGCGAATAGCAGGAAGCCCCAAGGCGCTATTTTCATTGACGCGGCTCCCTGATCGCGAACGGCWCGATTTCGTACTGCTCGCCGTGCTTGCGGCAGTCATCGGCGATGGAGATCCACCAGTCGACTGTGACGAGATAGGTGCTGCCCTTGATGTCGTTCTCGGTGGCTACGGTGTCGCGGCCGAGCATTAGGCTGTGGCGCGCCATTGCCAAGCCGGCCAGCCGCATGTCCGCGTCAGAGCTTCCTCGCCAGAGCAGGAGGGTTCGCTCCTCCTCCCACAAGGTCCAGACCACCAAATATCCTTGCGGCATCCTGTAGCCAACAGTGCAAAATCGATTGCGCTGTTGGTTCTTGCCGCTACTGGCGACCAGATAGCGAATGGCTTTAGCGGGATCCCTGTAATAGGGGTTCGTCGAAGCTCTTGTGCGTCCCGTTGCGGTTTCCGAAACGGCGTCCGGTAGCTTGTCTTTGGCCATGGCATTTATCGAGCAGAAGGCCAAGAGAGCCAGGATTGTCTTTCTCATGGAAGTCGCCCTATTTTTTGGCATTCAACTGCGCAAGAAACGACTTGGTCAATGTGTAGAACTGCTGGCCTCCAAGTTGTTGAAATGGCTCGAAATTGGGCCCCGGTGGCTTTGACGGAAGCGTTCGCCATGCGTACATCTCGCCGGCAGATGGGTCGTTTCCAAAATGCTTTCCACTGGCGACCGCTATCGCATTTTCCACGTAGGTTCGGAAGGCCGCGTTTTTTGCGTGCGTACCGTCGTTCGCAATGTTCATGGTTTTGTTCAGCAGAAGCGCCGGACGGTCCGCAATGATCGGGTAGCTTTCGAAACCCTCTACCTGATTGGGTGCCTTGATAAGATCGGTCAAGCTGGTGGCACCGCGCGCTGCAAAATGTGTTGCCCCGAGGCGTAGCCGATTACGCATGACATGCACCATCCATTGCATGCACTTGAGCGCCTCATCCAGACTGCTGAATTTGTCGCTATCGGGGTTCGCGTTCTCCACCACCAACATCCGCGTCAAAATCCCCGCCTCGGTCCCCGCGTCTGGCAACTCAAGCCTTGGCAACACCTCCACCGTCAGCCTCGGCGTATTCGCATCCCGCTGGGTGGTGCCATATATATAGGCATCGACATGCACCACCCGCCGGCTCACGATGCCGGTTTCGCTGACTTCGATCTTCAGTTGTTGCTCGATATCCCGGTCATTGACCTTGAGCGGGAGGATTCTCAAGGTGGAGTCGCTGCTCCGGAAGGCGAGATGCCTGCGGTTCGGGCCCAGGCCCGAGACCCTGAAAGGGAGTTGGTTTCCAGCGA
>NZ_JBFREV010000025.1:0-88797 GCF_052114485.1 Cupriavidus sp. KB_39 | reverse complement strand
TTTCGCGGACTACGCAGAACACTGGCAGGGCTTCATGAACAGCCTGCAATGGGCGCCTGCGCCGACGCTCCCTGCCGCCGTCGACCAACTCAAGCTGATGGCCGACGCACGCCAGTCGCCGGTGATCGCGCTGATGACATCGCTCGAATACCAGGGCGGCGCTGGCGCGCGCAAGCATTCCCTGTCGGACACGCTGGTGGCCAAGGCGCAGGATCTGCTCGGCAAGAAGGCGGCAGGCCCCGAGGCCGCCAGACCGGAGCCGGCGGGGCCGCTCCGCGCCGCCTTTGGCCCGGTCCTCCGGCTGATGGCGCAGGCGTCAGGCCAAAGCGCCAATGACGACCTGAGCCTGCAACGCTTCCTCGACCGCGCCACCGCGCTCCGGCTACGGCTGCAGCAGATCAGCCACAGCGCCGATGCCGATGCGCAGGCCCGGCAAATGGCGCAGGCGCTGTTCCAGGGCAAAGGCTCGGAACTGGCCGATACCCAGTCCTACGCGCAGCTGATGGCCGCCAGCCTTGGCAGCCAATGGGCGGGTATGGGGGAGGCGCTGTTCGTGCAGCCCATCGCCCAGGCCACGCAGACCGTGCTGCAGCCCGCCCAGGCGAGCCTGAACGATGCCTGGCGGCAAGGCATCGCGATGGCGTGGGGACGATCGTTCGCCGGGCGCTATCCGTTCGCCGACAGCGCCAACGATGCCTCGCTGCCGGAACTGACGCGCTTCCTGCGCCCGCAGACCGGGCTGATCGGCACGTTCCTCGGTACGCAGTTGGCGGGTGTGCTGGCGTTGCAGGGGGATCAATGGATCCCTACGGCTGGCAGAGGAGATGCCGGCGGGCAGTCCGCTCTAGCCTTCGATCCGGCCTTCCTCAAGGCAATCAATACCCTGCAGCGCGTTGCGGCGCATATGCTGGTGGACGGTGAACCGGCATATCGCTTCGAGATCAAGCCCATCCCGTCCCCGGGGCTCACCGACACCTTGCTGACCCTCGATAGCCAGACGCTGCATTACTACAACCAGCAGGAGCGCTGGCAGGCCATGCGCTGGCCGGCCAATCTCGCGCAGGAGCCGGGCACCCGGCTGCAATGGCAAGCCGAACGCGCGGGCACCAACAAGCACTATGAGTTCGGGGGCCGCTGGGGTTGGGATTGCACGACCCCGCCGCGTCCGATCCGGACAGCCTGACGCCACGCGCAGCGAAGCAACCGCCGCCTGCGGACATGGTCTATCCGCTGCGCTATCTGATGCGTACGGAAGTCGGCCAGGGGCCGCTGGAGATGCTGGCGCTGCGCGACTTCGTCATGCCGTCGCGCATCTTCATGGGACGGCAGTGACCATCGGGGCCCGCAACGTAATCTCCAGCTTCTCCCGATGCCGCGCCACCGCCGCCTGCACGATGGGGATAAGCCCTTCGCCCCCATCCGTCGCGTCCACGTGTGCCAGCAGTGCGCGCCGCATGCGCGGCTCCCAGAAGCGCTTCAGGTGGCTGGCGATGTCGGCCAGCGCCTCGTCGCGGTCCGGCATGGCTTCGAAGAAGCCGCCGATCTGGTTAGCCATCTTGATCAGGTTGTCGATGTGCATGACAGGTCTAAGCCATCCGTAGTCGATGTGGATGCGCGTAGGCGACCAGGCCGCCCGCGCGCACGAATCCCGCCAGCGTGACGCCGGCCGTCCCGGCCAGGCGCACCGCCAGCGCGGTGGGGCCGGACACCGCTGCCAGCACCCCCGCCCCAATGGCGGCCGTCTTCAGCACCATCTCATAGCTCGCGCGGCTGGTCACGATGACCGCGCCGCGCCCGATATCCTCGTCCGAACGGGCCAGGGCGCCCGCCAGCTTGTCCAGCGCGTTGTGCCGGCCCACGTCCTCGCGCACCAGCGATACCTCGCCATCGGCGCGCAGCCAGCCCGCCGCGTGCGTGGCGCCGGTGTCGCGCAGCAGGGCCTGRCGGCGCTGCAACTGGKCGAAGGCGGCGTGCAGCACGGCCGGGTYGAAGGACGCCTCGCTCTGCACCGCGTGCGGCGCCCGCATGACCTCGTCGAGCGATTCGGTGCCGCACAGCCCGCAGCCCGTACGGCCGGCCAGCGCGCGGCGCCGCGCCTTCAGCGCCACGAAGGCCTCGCTGGCGATCTCGATCTCCACGGCCACGCCGTTCGGGCGCGTGACCACCTCGATGCCGTAGATGTCGCGCGGCGCCGCCACGATGCCCTCGCTCAGGCTGAAGCCCAGCGCGAAGTCCTCCAGATCGGCCGGCGTGGCCAGCATCACCGCGTGCGAGACGCCGTTGTACTCCAGCGCCACGGGCACTTCCTCGGCGATATGGTCGATCTCGGCTGTCGCCGCCATCGCTTCCCCGCCGCGCCAGCGCGTCACCGCCATCGACTGCTGGGTCGCTGGGAATTCCCCCGCCTCATCCGGCGCGGTCTCGTGTGGCGGCATGCAGCGCTTCATCGCCCTACTCCGCCGACGCCTGCACCGGCTCGCTGGCCGCGCGCAGGTGCGCCAGCTGCTCGCGGTTGAACGCCTCGTACTCGCGCTGCCAGGACGACGGCTGCGCCACCGGCATCACCTGCACCGCCGTCACCTTGTACTCGGGGCAGTTGGTGGCCCAGTCCGAGTTGTCCGTGGTGATCACGTTGGCGCCGGACTCGGGGAAGTGGAACGTGGTGTACACCACGCCYGGCTGCATCCGCTCGCTGACGATGGCGCGCAGCACCGTCTCGCCCGCGCGGCTCTGCACGCCCACCCAGTCGTCGTCCTTGATGCCACGCTCCTCGGCATCGTGCGGATGGATCTCCAGCCGGTCCTCGTCGTGCCAGTGCACGTTGTGGGTGCGCCGCGTCTGGGCGCCCACGTTGTATTGCGACAGGATGCGCCCCGTGGTCAGGATCAGCGGGTATTTGCGATTGACGCGCTCGTCGGTCGCCACGTACTTGGTGATGATGAACTTGCCCTTGCCGCGCACGAAGGCATCGACGTGCATGGTCGGCGTGCCGGTCGGCGCGTCGGCGTTGCACGGCCACTGGATGCTGCCCAGCGCGTCGAGCTTCTGGTAGCTCACGCCCGAGAAGGTCGGCGTGAGCCGCGCGATCTCGTCCATGATCTCGGACGGATGGTTGTAGTGCATCGGGTAGCCAAGCGCGTTGGCCAGCAGGATGGTGGCCTCCCAGTCAGCATAACCGCCCTTCGGGGGCATGACCTTGCGCACGCGCGAGATGCGGCGCTCCGCGTTGGTGAACGTGCCGTCCTTCTCCAGGAACGACGAACCCGGCAGGAACACGTGGGCGTACTTGGCGGTCTCGTTCAGGAAGATGTCCTGCACGACGATGCATTCCATCGACGACAGCGCCTCGGACACGTGTTGCGTGTTCGGGTCCGACTGCACGATGTCCTCGCCCTGGCAGTACAGCCCCTTGAACGAACCGGTCAGCGCCGCCTCGAACATGTTCGGGATGCGCAGGCCCGGCTCCGGGTTGATCTCGACATTCCAGGCGGCCTCGAAGGCGCCGCGCACCGTCGAATCGGACACATGGCGATAGCCCGGCAGTTCGTGCGGGAAGGAGCCGATGTCGCACGAACCCTGGACGTTGTTCTGCCCGCGCAGCGGGTTCACGCCCACGCCTTCGCGGCCGATGTTGCCGGTGGCCATGGCGAGGTTGGCGATGCCCATCACCGTGGTCGAGCCCTGCGCGTGCTCGGTCACGCCGAGCCCGTAGTAGATCGCCGCATTGCCGCCCGTGGCGTAGAGGCGGGCAGCGCCGCGCAGCGTCCCGGCCGGGACGCCGGTCACGGCTTCCATGGCCTCGGGCGAGTTCTCGGGCAGCGCCACGAAGTCGCGCCACTGCTGGAACGCGCGATCCTCGCAACGCTCGGCGATGAASGCCTCGGCCAGCAGCCCTTCGGTGACGATGACGTGCGCCATCGACGTSACCAGCGCCACGTTGGTGCCCGGGCGCAGTTGCAGGTGGAAGTCGGCGCGGATGTGCGGCGAATCGACCAGATCGATGCGGCGCGGATCGGCCACGATCAGCCTGGCGCCGGCGCGCAGGCGCTTCTTCATGCGCGAGGCGAACACCGGGTGGCCGTCGGTCGGATTGGCGCCGATGACCATGATCACATCAGCCTTGGCCACCGAGCGGAAGGTCTGCGTGCCGGCGGACTCGCCCAGCGTGGTCTTCAGGCCATAGCCGGTGGGCGAGTGGCAAACCCGGGCGCAGGTATCGACGTTGTTATTGCCGAAGGCCGCGCGCACGAGCTTCTGCACCAGATAGCCTTCCTCGTTGGTGCAGCGCGACGAGACGATACCGCCGATCGAATCCTTGCCGTGCTCGGCCTGGATACGCTTGAACTGCGAGGCCGCGTAGCCGATGGCTTCCTCCCACGACACTTCGCGCCACGGGTCGGTGATCTTCGCCCGGATCATCGGCTTGAGGATGCGGTCCTTGTGCGTGGCGTATCCCCAGGCGAAGCGGCCCTTCACGCAGGCGTGGCCCTCGTTGGCCTGGCCGTCCTTGTACGGCACCATGCGCACGACCTCGTTGCCCTTCATCTCGGCCTTGAACGAGCAGCCCACGCCGCAATAGGCGCAGGTGGTCACGGTGCTGTGCGATGCCTGCCCCAGCTTGATGACCGACGTCTCGGTCAGCGTGGCCGTCGGGCAGGCCTGCACGCAGGCGCCGCAGGACACGCAGTCAGACTCCATGAACGACTGGCTCGTGCCGGCCGCAACGCGGGACTCGAAGCCGCGCCCGCTGATGGTCAGCGCGAAGGTGCCCTGGGTTTCCTCGCAGGCGCGCACGCAGCGGTTGCAGACGATGCACTTCGAGGCATCGTAGGTGAAATACGGGTTCGATTCGTCCTTGGTCAGCGCCGTGTGCGTGGCCACCGGCACCGCGCTGGCGCCGTCGTTGTAGCGCACCTCGCGCAGGCCGACCACACCGGCCATGTCCTGCAATTCGCAGTTGCCGTTGGTCGGGCAGGTCAGGCAGTCGAGCGGATGATCGGAAATATAGAGTTCCATCACGCCGCGCCGCAGGTCGCCGAGCTTGTCGCTCTGGGTGCGGACCTTCATGCCCGCCTCCACCGGCGTGGTGCACGAGGCCGGATAGCCGCGCCGCCCCTCGATCTCCACCAGGCAGAGCCGGCACGAGCCGAAGGACTTCAGCGAATCGGTGGCGCACAGCTTGGGTACGCCCACACCGGCCTCGGCCGCCGCCCGCATCACCGAGGTGCCGGCCGGCACCGTGACGGCCACGCCGTCAATTTCCAGCGTCACCTGCGTCTCGGACAGGCTGGCCGGGGTTCCAAAATCGAAATCGTCGCGTGCGTTCAAGGGATGTCTCCCGTCAAACTTCGTAGGGCTGCGCGCCCCTGAGGGGCGCGTCGTTCTTTGATCTGGCTCGGTGATCCGGCTCAGGCGGCCTTGGCGGACTTCGGCGCGAGGCCGAAATCCTCCGGAAACTCGTTCAGCGCGGAAAGCACCGGGTACGGCGTCATGCCACCCATCGCGCARAGCGAGCCGTTGAGCATGGTGTCGCAGAGGTCGCGCACCAGCGCCACCTGCTTCACCGGCTGCTCGCCGGCAATGATCCGGTCGATGACCTCCACGCCGCGCGTGGAGCCGATGCGGCACGGCGTGCACTTGCCGCAGGACTCGATCGCGCAGAACTCCATGGCGTAGCGGGCCATTTTGGCCATGTCCACGGTCTCGTCGAACACGACAATGCCGCCGTGGCCGACCACCGCGCCGAAGGCGGCGAAGGCCTCGTAGTCCATCGGCGTGTCGAAGCGCGACTCGGGCAGGTAGGCGCCCAGCGGCCCGCCGACCTGCACCGCGCGGATGGCCCGGCCGCTGCGCGTGCCGCCGCCGTAGTCCACCAGCAGTTCACGCAGCGTGATGCCGAACGCCTTCTCCACCAGCCCGCCTTGCAGGACGTTGCCGGCCAGCTGGAACGGCAGCGTGCCGCGCGAGCGGCCCATGCCGAAGTCCCGGTAGAACGTGGCGCCGCGCGCCAGGATCACCGGCACCGTGGCCAGCGAGATCACGTTGTTGATGACGGTGGGCTTGCCGAACAGCCCTTCGATGGCCGGCAGCGGCGGCTTGGCGCGCACCACGCCGCGCTTGCCTTCCAGGCTCTCCAGCAGCGCCGTTTCCTCGCCGCAGACATAGGCGCCAGCGCCCTTGCGCACTTCCAGATGGAAGCGCCGGCCGCTGCCGCGAATGTCATCGCCCAGCCAGCCGGCCCGCGTGGCCAGGGCGATGGCCGCCTCGGTCACGGCAATCGCGTGCGGGTATTCGGAGCGGGTATAGATATAGCCGCGCTCGGCGCCGACGGCGAGGCCGGCGATCGTCATGCCTTCGATCAGCATGAACGGATCGTCCTCCATGACCATGCGGTCGGAGAAGGTGCCGGAGTCGCCCTCGTCGGCATTGCAGACGATGTACTTGATGTCCGACGCCGCGCCCAGCACGGTCTTCCAYTTGATGCCGGTGGGAAACGCGGCGCCGCCCCGGCCGCGCAGGCCCGAGTCGGTGACTTCCTGGACGATCTGGGCCGGCGCCATGGCCAGCGCGCGGATCAGCCCCGCGTAGCCCTCATGGGCGATGTAGTCGTCGAGCGAGAGCGGATCGGTGATGCCCACCCGCGCGAAGGTCAGCCGCTCCTGCTTCTTCAGGAACGGGATCTCGTCGGTCAGGCCGTGGGCCAGCGCGTGCGCGCCGCCGGTCAGGAAGTCGGCGTCGAACAGGCCGGGCACATCGCTGGCGGCCACCGGCCCGTAGGCCACGCGGCCCGCGTCGGTCTGCACCTCGACCAGCGGCTCAAGCCAGAACAGGCCGCGCGAGCCATTGCGCACGATGCGCACGTCCGCGCCGCGCTTGGCGGCTTCCTGTTCGATGGCGCGCGCCACATCGTCGGCGCCGAGGGCCAGCGCGGTGGAGTCGCGCGGGACGAAGATCGTCGTGCTCATGCCTGGACCTCCGCCTCGGCCGCTTCGGTGATTTCCGGCAGCGCCGCCACCAGCGCGTCGAAGCGCTTCGCATCGACGCGTCCGTGGAGCTGTTCGCCGATCAGCATCGCCGGGCCGCATGCGCACTGGCCCAGGCAGTAGACCGGCTCCAGCGTGAAGCGGCCATCGGCCGTGGTCTCGTGGAAGCCGCAGCCCAGCGCCCGGCTGGCGTGCGCGGCAAGCGCGTCGGCACCCACGGACTGGCACGCCTCGGCGCGGCAGACCTGCACCACGTGCCGGCCCGCCGGCTGCTCGCGGAAATGGTGATAGAACGTGATCACGCCGTGTACTTCGGCGCGCGAGAGATTCAACGCCTTGGCGATSACTGGCACCGCATCGGCGGGAATGAAGCCGTGGCTGTCCTGAATCTCGTGCAGGATGGGCAGCAGCGCGCCCGGCATGTTGCGCCGGGCATCGACGATGCGCGTAATGGAATTGGGGATGTCCGGCATGGTTGTCTCCGTGCTTGTCATCGTTCTGGCCCCGGGACCACATAGGCTATTTATTTCATATTCCGGGGTTTCGCAGCTGGCTCTTTGGGCCTTTTCGCGACTATAAGCCCGTGATTTCTGGCGTTCAATATGCTATTTTCTGCATATGCTACGTATCTCGATCGAGCCCCATCTCCAGATCCGCGACGACGCCGCCCCCGATGCCGCGCGGGCCGCGCCCAGCCTTGATGTGTCACGGCTGGTGGCCCTGCTTGGCCATATCGAGGCCACCGGCAACATCGCCCAGTCGGCCGAGGCCGTGTCGTTGTCTTACCGCTACGCCTGGGGCATCCTGCGCGACGCCGAAACGCTGTTCGGCGGCGCCCTGATCGCCAAGACACGTGGACGGGGATCCACCCTGACGCCGATGGCCCAGCAGTTGGTGTGGGCCAGCAAGCGCATCGCGGCGCGGCTCTCGCCCACGCTGGACAGCCTGGCGTCCGAACTGGAAATCGAACTGAAGAAGCTGATGGATGCCACCGACCCGGCCGTGCGGCTCTACGCCAGCCACGGTTTCGCGGTGGCGGCGCTGCGCGACTATCTCGACGAACAGAAGGTGCGGCACGACCTGAAGTACTGCGGCAGCCTGGAAGCCGCGGCGGCGCTGGCCGAGGGTGCGTGCGACGTGGCCGGCTTTCATGTGCCGATTGGAGCACTCGAACAGGATACCCTGCACCGCTTCGCCGCCTGGCTGCGGCCCGAGACGCATTGCCTGATCCATCTCGCCGTGCGCTCCCAGGGTCTCTTTGTGCGGCCCGGCAACCCGCTTGGCGTGGAAACGCTGGAAGACCTGGTCCGGCCGGACGTGCGATTCGTGAACCGGCAGGTCGGCTCGGGCACGCGGCTGCTGCTGGARCTGATGCTGGCGCGGCGCGGTATCGACCCGAACCGGATCGAGGGCTTCAGCAATGGGGAGTTCACGCACGCGGCGGTGGCGGCCTATATCGGCAGCGGCATGGCCGATGTGGGCTTCGGCGTGGAGACGGCAGCGCGCCGCTTCGGGCTCGAATTCGTGCCCGTGCTCAAGGAGCGCTATTTCTTTGCGATCGGAAAGGCGGCGCTGCACAGTCCGGCGCTGGCTGGCGCGGTGTCGGCCATGCGCAGCGCGGCCTACCGAGAACGCGTCAACGCGCTGCCGGGCTACGACGGCGCGCTGACGGGAACCGTGCTGACCTTCGAAGAGGCGTTCCCGGGCATCCCGCTATAAGTCATAGGGGATGCCGGGAAGCGATCGGACCCGGCAGGACCGATCAGTAGGCCACGACGGACAGCGTCACGCCGGCCGGCAGGCGCACCTTGTCGCTGTAGACGCCATTGGTGGCCGTGCGCTTCAGCGGCAGCGTGCCGAGGCCCTGCAGGAAGGTCGGCACCGACGCCGGCAGCTTGCGCAGCGCGGCATTGGCGGTGGAGGCCGGGTCGATCTCCGGCAGCTCGAAGGTGCCGTCGGTCCAGCGCGGATAGCCGTAGCCGGTCGGCGCCTTGTCCGCCGGCATGCCGCTGCCGTTGGTCGCCGCCCAGCGCGTCAGCGCCAGGTTGAAGGACAGGCCCGGCTGGGCCGCCTGGATCGCCTGGTCGAGCACCGTCTTGGAGCCCACCACCTGGCGCGTCAGCAGATCCTTATAGAAGGGCAGCCCGAGCTGGCGGTCCAGGAAGCCGCCGAAGCTGCCGGAGACCGAGTAGCTCTCGCACGTGCCGCCGCCCGTGAAGGTCAGCAGCGGGCAGTTGAAGCCGCTGTAGCGGTAGAAGTCCGGGAAGCGCACATCGCGGATCGCGTTGTAGGTCGGGTCGATGCTGTAGCTGAGGAAGTCCTCCATCTGCATCGCCGTCATTTCCTCGAGCCAGTCGTCGTAGGCGTAGGCGGTGCCCATCTTCACGGCGCGGCGGTAGAAGTTCTGCATGTGCGTCCCTTCGTGCGCCATGGTCATCTTCATCGCCTTCATGCCGGTGGCGCCGCCCAGGGCCAGCGTCTCGCTGTCCAGGTACAGCGAAATCGACTCGTTGCTGCGCGAATCCGCGGTCTTCAGCAGGTTGTGCAGGCCCCAGAAGTAGCCCACGGTGCCGCCCGGGGCGCCGTTGCCGTCGAAATTCAGGATGACGATGTCGATCGGCTGGCCGGCGGGCAGCACGGTGTCCGGATGCGTGTTTGCGCCCCAGACCGCGCCGCCGATGCCCGTCAGCAGGTCATAGATCTTGCCCGTGCCGGCGAAGGCGGCGCCCAGGTCGTCGACGATGGTCGAGTCGATGCCGTTGACGACGTTGTACTGGGAGTCTTCCACCCAGACGTTGACGAGGGTGCCGTCGGTGGCGGTCATCTGCTTGCGCAGCGTGGCCGGGCGCGTGGAGCCGTCGGTGTGGTACCAGGACTTCGTCGAACCCACGCCCGGCACGGCGACGGCATGTGGCGCCGGCACGCCCAGCGTCTGGCGCAGCGGTTGCGCGGCGGCAACCTTCTCGGCCCAGCCGGTGCGGTTGAATTCGGCGATCTCGCGGCGGCGGGCTTCGGCCTCGGCGTCAGCGGTCAGGGCCTGGGGCGACAGGCGGGTCACCGTGGTGGCATCGAGCATGCTGGCGGAGAGCCCGGCCGGCATCAGCGCCAGGGTGTCCTTCACGTTGGTCAGCAGCAGCGAGATCGAGGTGCCGAGCAGGCCCGAGATCGAAAACTGCACGTCTTCGGAGGTGCCGCCGGCGTTGGTGTGGCCCCAGATGCCGGTGCCCGCGCCCGAGAAGGTGGCGCTGGTGGCGGCGCTGCATTGGACGCCGCTGCAGGCCTGGTCGAGGCCGGTCACCAGCAGCGGCTGCGTCGGGACTACGGGCGTGTTGGTGTCGCCGGCCTGCTGCTGCGTCGTGGTGGTAGTGGCGGCATTGTCACCGCCGCCGCCGCAGGCGGTGAGCGCAAGCGCCGCCAGGACGGTCAGCGCGGGGAGGCCGCGCGAAAACAGGGACAGATCAGAACCACGCACTGCAAGGCGACGCATCAGGACACTCCCAAGAAATAGGTGAGCCCCCGGCAGGGTGCCGGGGCGCGTCCTGTCTTAACGGCGGGCGTCACCCGTGCTTTAGGGATTTGTCAGAATTTGTCGCGTTCTGTCGATTTTGCTGCTTTGGGGTCAGATCTGGCGGATCAGTAGACCTCCGGCACGATCATCGAGTCCGGCACCGGCTGGCGCGTGTAGTCGGCATGGCGCTCGCGCTCGGGCAGCACGATGACCGGCTGCGACGGCTCCACGTACGGCATCTGCGTCAGCAGGTGGCGGATGCAGTTCAGCCGCGCGCGCTTCTTGTCCACGGCCTGCACGATCCACCACGGCGCCTCCGGAATRTGGGTGCGCTCGAGCATGGTCTCCTTGGCCCGGGTGTAGTCTTCCCAGCGGCGGCGGGACTCCAGGTCCATCGGGCTCAGCTTCCACTGCTTGAGCGGATCGTGGATGCGGCTCAGGAAGCGCAGGTGCTGCTCCTCGTCCGAGATCGAGAACCAGTACTTGACGACCTGGATGCCCGAGCGCACSAGCATGCGCTCGAACTCCGGCACCGAGCGGAAGAACTCCTCGTACTGGTCGTCGGTACAGAAGCCCATCACGCGCTCCACGCCGGCGCGGTTGTACCAGCTGCGGTCGAACAGCACCATCTCGCCGGCGGCCGGCAGGTGCGACACATAGCGCTGGAAATACCACTGCGTGCGCTCGCGGTCGTTGGGCGCCGGCAGCGCGGCCACCCGGCACACGCGCGGGTTCAACCGCTGCGTGATGCGCTTGATCACCCCGCCCTTGCCGGCGGCGTCGCGGCCCTCGAACAGGATCACCACCTTGTGACCGGTGGCCACCACCCAGCTCTGGAGCTTCACCAGTTCGCCCTGCAGGCGGAACAGTTCGCGGAAGTACATGTGACGTTCCGCGCGCTCAGCGTCGCTGTCGGGCACGTCCGAAGTATCGCCAGGCCCGCCCGATTCGCGCGCCAGCAGGCTCTGGATCACCGAAGGATCCCGGTCCTCGAGCTCCAGTTCCAGTTCCTCGTCGTAGTAGTCCGCCACCTCGCGGTGGATGCGCCGGATCAGCGCTTCGTCGTTGTAATCCATGGCAAATCCTCCGTCATGTCCTGCATCGGCTATGGCGAAATATCGTACGCCTGACCCATGGCAATTGCATGAATTTGCGTGGTGCGGGTCACTCCGCCTGCTTCCGGAACGCCCATCGCCCGGCCAGCACCGAGAAGCTGCCCACCACCGCCACCAGCACCCAGAAGCCGTGCGGGTGGTCGGCCAGCGGAATGCCGCCCACGTTCATGCCGAAGAAGCCGGCCACGATGTTGATCGGCAGCGCCAGCACGGTCACCAGCGTCAGCGTGAACAGCGTGCGGTTGGTCTGCTCGTTGAGCTTGGCGGCGATTTCTTCCTGCAGCAGCTTAATCCGCTCCACCAGCGCGGCGAGGTCGTCGAGCACGAGCGAGAATTCCTCGGTCGACTCGCGCAGCGCCTGCAGGTCGGCCTCGCGCAGCCACGCCGGCGGGCGGTTCAGCAGCCGAAACAGCGCGCCGGGCTCGGGCGCCAGCAGGCGCTGCAGCCGCACCAGCCCGCGCCGCACGGCGCCCAGGTCGGCACGGTTGCCCTGCAGCCGCTGGGACAGCAGGCGGTCCTCGATCTGGTCCACGCTGACCCCGGTTTCACGCACGATCTGTACCAGMACATCGGCCTGATCGCGCAACAGGTGCACGACGAGATCCAGCGGCGAGCGGAAGTCCTCGCCCCGKCGCACGGCGGCGCGCAGCTTGTCCACGGAGCGCAGCGGGCGTGCCCGGGCGGTCACCAGCAGGCGGTGGTCGGCGTTGGCCCAGAGGGTGGAGATGTCGGTCGAGGTCACCCCGAAGTTGTAGATCACGTCGTTGACCACGGCCAGCAGCGCGTCTTCCTGGCGCTCGATGCGCGTGGAGTGCGACCCCTGCCGCAGCGCCTCGAAGAAATCGTCGGGCAGGCCGAGGTGGGCCTTCATCCAGCGCTCGCAGGCGCTGTGCGACAGGTTGAAATGCAGCCACAGGAACGGCCCGTCATGGGGACGCGCCTGGGACGGATCGGCGTCCGCCGCATCCTGGCGCTGCAACCAGGCTACTGCCTCGGCGGATGGAATCTCGCGCGGCGGCTGCCCCGGCTCGAACAGGAACCCGTTGACGAGCCCCACCGGATCGGAACCATAGCCGGATTCGACAATGCCGGATTGCATGAAACCCCCTGTCCCTTCGTCGATGATCGACACGATGTGCGCCAGCGCGCGACGCTAGCACAACAGCGTGAAAAGTCGGTGACAGACCCCCCATCCCGCGCGAATCCGAACGCGCCGAATGCACTATAACTAACCCATCACCACAAAACCGGGCGCCCGACGCCCACCAGGAGGGGACATGTCGAGACAGATCAAGAACAAGGCCGAAGTCCGCGCGATGATCCGCGCCGAGCAGGAAAAGCTCCCGGCCTGCAAGGGATGCTGCTTCGGCGACGTCTGCTGGAATGCGCCCGATGGCGACGGCTGCAACTGGAGCGTCTCGAAGATGGAAGGCGAGAGCGGCGCGGCCTGCAGCGAGGCGCTGGCGCCGAAGATCCGCGCGCTGCAGGCGCAGTTCAATATCGCCGAGGAATCGCCGCGTGGGTGAGGCCCGGCAGCCATAAAGCGCGCCCGGGGCATCTTTCGGAAAGCCACGTGAAATAAACCCGGGGCGCGCCTGTTTTGGTGTGGAATTGCGCGTACAGTGGGCCCATCCACTTTCCCGGAGGCGGCCATGGACACATCACCGAGCGCCAGCTACAAAGGGTACGACATCTACCCGCTGGTCTACACACATGCCGCGACGCACGAATGGTACGAACGCCGCCCGGACCGCACCTACAGTGCCTCCGTGGTGATCTGCCGTGAAGGGACCGATCCGGTATCGGCCCTGGTCCGGGTCTTCCCGATGCTCGCCCGCCAGTGGGACAGCCTCGGCGGCGCACGCCGCGCGGCGGTACAGGCCGGCACTGAAATCATCGACGGGCAAGTGCCCGGGCAGTCAATCTCAGGGCTCTAGCCCTTCCCTCCCCCTTACGCCGTCACACCCGCCGCCTGCAAGGGGCGGCGAATCGGGCTACCCTGTCGGTCATCGCTTTTTTGCGCGCCGAACAGGATTGCCATGACCCAAGCCCAACCCCTCCGCATCGACTTCGTTTCCGACATCGCCTGCCCCTGGTGCGCGATCGGCCTGTCCTCGCTCCAGGTCGCACTCTCCCGCCTGGGCGACGCCGTGGCGGCCGAGATCGTCGTCCATCCGTTCGAACTGAACCCGCAGATGGGGCCCGAGGGCGAGGACATCGTCGGCTACATCAGCAAGAAGTACGGCCGCACGCCAGCGCAGATCGCCGAGACCCAGACGATGATCCGCGCGCGCGGCGCCGAGGTGGGCTTCACCTTCGGCCCGCGCGAGTGGGTCTACAACACCTTCGACGCCCATCGCCTGCTCGAATGGGCGGGCCAGCAGGCGCCGGCCAAGCAGCTGGCGCTGAAGGAAGCCCTGCTGCGCGCCTATCACGGCGAGGGCAAGGACCCGAGCAGCCACGCCGTGCTGGTGGAAGCGGCACAGTCGGCCGGGCTCGACGTCGCCGCGGCACGCGCCGTGTTGGACAGCGACGACTTTGTCGAGGAAGTCCGCGCCGAGGAGCAGCAGTCCCAGGCCATGGGTATCACGTCCGTGCCGTCGATTATTTTCGACAACCGCTACCTCGTCACGGGCGGCCAGGCGCCCGAGGCATTCGAGCAGGCCATCCGGCAAATCCTTGCCGAGCGCGGCGAAGCGGCCTCCGCCTGATCTCCCTGTCCTCTTTAGGTACACGCTTATCGCGTTGGCGGTGTGACGCCAACGCGACACCCCTCTACGTCGCCCACACTTTCCCGTTCACATTTGCTAACTTTCACCCCCATTAAGTAGGGGCAGCCCTGCGCATGCATCATGCGACCAGGGCGCCGGGCCATGTCGATACATGACATTTGTCATGTACCTGTCATGAACCCAGCGACAAATACGAGCGGCACCGAAGAGTGACCGCCGGCAGTAACGGGAAGCTGTTCAACAAAAACGAAGGGGTCAAACCATGCAGGTCCTTACATCACGCCCTCGGCCGGGGCGCGACGGGCATCTCGCCACGTCTCGCCTATCGCGCCTAACGAGCCTATCCGCCGCCCTATCGGTCTGTGTTGCCGCCACCCTGCTGCTGGCCGCCTGCGGCGGCGGCGGTGACAGCGCRCCGCCCGCGAGTACGCCAGCCGGCGACACCCTCGGGTACACGCCGCTGTTCCCGGCAGGCACGCCGATGAACGAGCAGATCCAGTACCGTGAAGCCGACGGCACGCTGGTCACGATGATGGGCTCGCGCCCGACCGAGCGCCACGCGCGCGAGCGCGGCGAGGCGTGGGACGCCCCCGATGCGGGCCCGGGCCGCTACCTGACCTTCCCGACCTTCTACTTCCAGAACCGCACCTTCGGCCTGGAAATCCACGACCACGTGCCGGCCGGCATCTCGCGCGTGGACGTGTACCTGCGCGTCAACCAGGGCATCTTCGACGGCACCACGTTCAGCCTGTTCCGCAATATCCTGGACACCACCGTGCGCGACTACGGCTGGTCGCTGAACTACGGCTTCAACAATCCGAAACAGGGCGGCCTGCCGATCTGTAGCGAGGGCCAGCCGAAGGAGGACTGCATGATGTCCTTCGACTCGAACTGGCGGACCGATCCGCACAGCCCGCTCAAGATCGGCGACAAGGTCGAACTGGCGCCGGCGCCGCGCCTCAAGCGCGACCCGGTGGTGGACGGCGGCGGCAGCCGCTACTACTCGTTCGAGCAGCTCTACGTGGTGGGCGTGGGCATGCGCCCGTGGTACGGCATCGCCCCGAACCTCGACTCGGAACCGCTGCCCGAAGAGACGCTGCTCGGCGGCCAGGCCAGCATCTCGTACAACTACTCCGAGGAGCCGATGCGCGTGTTCCAGCAGATGGCGAACAACATCGGCATCGTCAACACGCAGCGTTTCGTGGAAGGCCGCCGGCTGTTCCACACCTCGTTCCTCGACGGCAAGCACTCGGAGCACGACGCCGACAACCCGGTCTTCACGGCCCACATCGGCCAGCTCGGCCCGCGCTACAACCAGCCGCGCTGTATCGAGTGCCATACCAACAACGGCCGCAGCGTGGCCGCCGGCATCGGGGCGAAGCTCGACACCATGTCGATGCTGACCAACGGCGCCGATGGCCGCGCCGACCCGGCCTACGGCTACAACGTGCAGCAGCACGCCCAGGACCCGACGGCGACGCCGTTCGACGTCACGCTCCAGGCGCTCGACAAGACCGTGCGCACGCTGCCTGACGGCGAGCGCGTGGAACTGGTGAAGCCGGTGTTCGCCTTCAAGGGCCCCACGCCCGCGCAGTTCTCCGCGCGCCAGGCGCCGCAGGTGATCGGCATGGGCCTGATCGAGGCGCTGCCCGAGGCCACCATCCTGGCCCAGGCCGACCCGAACGACGCCAACGGCGACGGCGTGCGCGGCATCCCGAACTGGATCGTCGATCCGGAAACCGGCAAGACGCACCTCGGCCGCTTTGGCTGGAAGGCGTCGAAGGCCAGCCTGCGCCATCAGGTGGGCGATGCGCTGATCAAGGACATGGGCGTGACCTCGCCGACGTTCCCGACGCGCGGCTGCCAGCGCGGCGCGCCGGACTGCCGCACCACCTCGGCGGCCACCTCGGTCTCCGAGGGCGAACTGCAACGGCTCACGCACTACCTGTCGCTGATCGGCGTGCCGGCCCAGCGCAGCCTGCGCAGCGGCTTCCCGGACGGCATCCGCGTGTCGCCCGAGCATGACGTGGACCCGCCCCTGATCGCACGCGGCGCCGCGCTGTTCAACCAGGTCCGCTGCGTGGCCTGCCACACGGCGACGATGAAGACCGGCAACACGCACCCGTTCGCCGAGCTGCGCAACCAGACCATCCACCCGTACTCGGACCTGCTGCTGCACGACATGGGCCCGAACCTGGCCGACTCGCTGCGGGAAGCCAACGCCGCGCCGAACCTGTGGCGTACCGCGCCGCTGTGGGGCGTTGGCTCGCTGCGCTTCGTACAGGGCGGCGACGCGAACGTGCGCCTGCTGCACGACGGCCGCGCGCGCTCGATGCTGGAAGCCATCCTCTGGCACGGCGGCGAGGCCGACAGCAGCCGCACGCAGTTCGAAGCGCTGCCCAAGGCCGACCGCGACGCGGTGGTCGCGTTCCTGCAGTCGCTGTGATGTCGATGTAGTACCAA
Organism: Cupriavidus sp. KB_39; assembly: GCF_052114485.1. NCBI lineage: Bacteria > Pseudomonadati > Pseudomonadota > Betaproteobacteria > Burkholderiales > Burkholderiaceae > Cupriavidus > Cupriavidus sp. KB_39. The sequence goes on along the minus strand of NZ_JBFREV010000025.1, from coordinate 71,996 downwards.
GCGTTGAAAAGAAAACCGGGGCCTTGTGCCCCGGTTTTTGCTTTCCTCCAAGCCAGTCTGGCTAATCCGTCTGCCGCGCCGGCACCGTGAACTGGACCACCGCCCCGCGCGGGGTGTTGGGGCTGGCCCAGAGCCGGCCGCCGTGTCCGTCGATGATCGACCGGCAGATCGACAACCCCATCCCCAGCCCGGTTTCCTTGGTGGTGTAGAACGGGGCGAACACGCGCTCGACGCTGTCGGCGCTGTCGGCGCTGTCGGCGCCGAAACCGGGCCCCGAGTCGCACACGGCCACGCTCACGCAGCCGTCCTCGGCGGGCGCGGTGCGGATCACCAGGTGCCGGCCGCCATCGCTGACGCCGYCCATCGCCTCCAGCGCATTGACGATCAGGTTGAGCAGCACYTGTTGCAGTTCGACACGATCTCCCTCGATGTGCGGCAAGCCGTCCGCCAGCGCCGTCTCCACCGTGGCAAGGCCCTTGGCGGCTTCGCCACGGGTCAGCTCCACCACCTCGCGGATCGCCGCGTTCATGTCGACCGGCTCCTTGCGGGGCGGCGATTTCTTGATCAACTGGCGGATGCGCCCGAGCACATCGCCCGCCCGGTTGGCGTCCTTGACGATGCGGGTCAGCGCCTCCCCCACCTCGTCGACATTGGGCGGCCGGSCCCCCAGCCAGCGCAGCGCGGCCTGCGCGTTGGTCACCGTCGCCGCAATCGGCTGGTTCACCTCGTGCGCGATCGAYGCCGCCAGCTGCCCCATGGTCGCYACCCGGTTGGCGTGCGCCAGYTCGGTCTGCACCTCGCGGTAGCGCCGCTCGCCCTCGCGCACGCGCTCCTCGGCCTGCTTGCGCTCGGTCAGGTCGAGCACGAACGCCACGCCCTCCTGCCGGCCGTCGCCGAACGAGGCCAGGCCGACGATGACCGGCACCCGCGTGCCATCCTTGCGGATGTATTCCTTCTCGAACGGCGTGGCGTGCCCGGAGCGCTCGCTCTCGGCCAGCGCCAGCTCGCTCTCCGCGCGGATCTCCGGCGGGGTCAGGTCGCGCCAGCGCACCCGGCCGGAGATCAGATCCTCGCGCGCGTAGCCCACCATGCGCAGGAAGGCGTCATTGGCTTCCAGCACCTCGCCGGCCACGTTCCAGACGATGATGCCGATGATATTGGCCTCCACCAGSCGCCGGATCTTGGCCTCCCGCTCGGCCACGTCGCGGTACAGCCGGGCGTTCTCCAGCGAGATGGCGGCCTGCGACGCCACCAGCTTCAGCACCGCGATCCGCGTCGGACTGAACGCGCGCGCGGTGAGATTGTTCTCCAGATASAGCGCGCCGGTCAGCCGGGCCTGGTTCATCAGCGGCAGGCACAGGATCGAGCGGGCGCGATGCTGGCGCACATAGGGGTCGGTGGCGAACGGCGAGTCGGCCGACGCATCGTCCAGCACCACGCTCTCCCGCGTGCGCAGCACGTGGAACAGCAGCGACTCGGGCAGCATTTCCGCGCTGACCGGGACGTCGCGCAACTGGAGCTGGGGCGCGTCCGTGCCAGTGGTGGCTTCCGCCGCCACCCGGTGCGCACCCGCGCCGGACAGCACCAGCAGGCCGCGTTCGGCGCCGGCCTGCTCGATGGCCGTGCGCATGACCATGTCGATCAGGTTTTCCAGCACGATGTCGCCCGAGGCGGCCTGAGACACCTTGAGAACCGTCGCCAGGTCGAGATGCTCCACCGGCGTGGCGATAGTGGTCGTCGGGCCCGGCGCGGGATCTTCGGTGCGCAGATACGGATACTCGGCCTCGAGCTGCCGCACCTTGCCGTCGGCGCCCCAGCGCAGGTAGCCATAGCGCGCGTCATGCAGGTAGATCCGGGCGATCCTCTCCAGCCCGCGCGCCGCGTAGAAGCGCGCGGCCAGTTCGTTGGCAAGCGCCTCGATGTGCACGAATCCGCTCGCCTGCGCCGCGTCGATGGCCCGCTCGTAGCCATGCTCGGCGTCCACCAGACGGCCTTCAAGCCGGGCGATCTCGGCGCCGACCAGCGTCGCGCGGTCCGCGAAGTTCTCCGGGCAGTGCTCGGCCCAGTGCGCGAGCTGCCCGTGATGTGCGGCCAGCGCGTCAAGATGCGGCTGGCGGCCGTCGGCCGGCGCGCTGTCACAGGTGGCGGCCTCGGCCAGCGCGGCGTAGAAGTGGTATTCCGCCTCCTCGAAGAACGAGGACGAGGTCGAGAGCAGCACCTGCGCACGCGCSGCCGCGGCCATGGCGGTGACGTAGTCGCCGCACAGGTAGCGCGACTGGAGCTTCCGGGTCCAGTACCAGCACTCGGCCAACACAAGGTCCGGGCTGGCCGCCAGATGCTGTTCGACGCGCGCCTCGTCGAATGGATCGCCGTCCAGGCTGCCGAAGACCGGCGTCAGGCCGCGCAGCATCCGCACCAGCGCCAGTTGCGTGCCGATAAAGTCGGTCACCAGCCCGAAGCGCACCTTTTCGGCGTAGGCCAGCCCGCGCTCGGCCTCCGCCTGCACCTCGGCCAGCGGCTCGCCCGCGAACAGCATGTCCGAGTTGCGGGCGTTGCCCGCGAAGGCGCCGTACGGCAGGTCGCCGATCCGGTTCGCCGCCGCAAACGCGCGGCGCAGCATCGGCTCGCACTCGCGCACCGGCCGCAGCCAGCGCATGACGAAGATCGAGAAACAGAGGAAGGTCTTGGCCTCGAAGCGCGTGAGGCCGCGCCGGTCCACCAGTTCGCAGCCCAGCTGGCCGAAGCGGAAGCCGGCCTGATAGTCGCCAAAACGCCGCCCGGCCACCCGSCCGACATTGGCGTAGAGCACGCAGGACGCATCGCAGTTACCCCGCTCGATGCTGAGGCTGACTGCCTTGCAGATGGTCAGGCCGGCCAGGTTGGCATCGGTCTGCACGGCCGGCGCGAACAGCTTGCTCAGCGCCTCCACGGTGCCCAGCGACGCCGCGTCGTCCATCAGCGGCAGGTCGATCAGGTCCTCGATGGCGCGGTCCCCGAGGTGGGTCCAGATCTCGTCGTACTCGCGTCGGACCGCGTCGTCGTCCGGGTGGGGCGTCCATTCGATGCCGACCTGCCGCAGGTACTCCAGGCACACCGCCACCGCGCGGTCGCTCTGGTCGAGCACGAGGCAGATGTCCATCTGGAGGCAGGCGATCAGGGCCTTCTCGACTGTGGTGGTGGCGCGCGCCGTCAGCGCGCCCAGGCGCGCGTCCGCGATATCCAGCTGGCCAGTCAGGAACTCGCATTCCACCCGGTGCTGCTCCAGCGCGAAGCGCAGCGCATGCCGATTCGCCCAGCCCCCGTCGCCCAGCAGCTCCGCGCCGGTGCTCAGGTAAGCCAGCGCCGAGGCATAGGCCGTGGAGGCCTTGGCGCGCTGCCCGGCCATCAGGTTCAGTTCCGCCAGACGCTCGCGTTCGGCCGGCTCGGTGATCAGCGCCGCGCCGCGATTGAGCTGGCCGGCGATTTCGAAGATGGCCTCGTCGAGCATCTCCGGCGGCGTCTGCGCCGCCAGCATCCGGCCCACGCGCAGGTGGGCGGCGGGGCGCGACGCTTCCGGCGTCAGCAGGTAGGCGGCCTCGTGCACGCGGTCATGCGCGAAGGCATAGGCGCCGTCGGCGCGTTCGACCAGTTCCTGGCGGAAGGCCTCCCACAGCGCCGCGTGGACCTGCGCCTCCGGCACGCCCAGCACGGTGGTCAAGGTCGTCATCTCGGCCACGTTGCCGAGGCAGGCCAGTTGCTGCAACGCCTGCTGGGTCTCGGCCGGCAAGCGGGCCAGCTTGCCGACCATCAGGTCCACCACGTTGTCGGTGTAGCCCTTGGCGTGGATGCGGTCGGGGTCCCAGGTCCACTGCCGCGCGTCATGGTCGAACGTCAGCAGGTTCTCCTCGACCAGTGCCTGCAGGAACTGGATCACGAAGAACGGGTTGCCGGCGGTCTTGTCCTCCACCAGCTCTGCCAGCGGGGCGATGCGCGCCCGCTCGCAATGGAGCGAATCGGCAAACAGCTGCTCGATGTGGGCGCGGCTCAGCGGCGCCAGCTTGATGTCCTCGACCTTGACCCCGGCATTGCGGATGGCCAGCAGCTTGCCGGTCAGCGGATGGGTGGCATCGACCTCGTTGTCCCGGTAGGCGCCCACCAGCATCAGGTGGCGCAGGTCGGAGCGGACCAGCACGTCCTCGATCAGGTCGAGCGTGGCGGCGTCCAGCCACTGGAGGTCATCGAGAAACAGCGCCAGCGGATGCTCCGGCTGGGCAAACACGCCGATAAAGCGCCGGAACACCAGCAGGAAGCGTTGCTGGGCCTGCTGCGGCTCCATGTCCGGCACCGGTTCCGGCTCGCCGATGATCAGCTTCAGCTCGGGAATCAGGTCCGTCACCAGCCGCGCGTTGGACTCCAGCGCCTCCAGCAGTGCGCCGCGCCAGCGCGCCAGTTCGGCATCGGGCTTGCCGAGCAGCGTGCGGACCAGGCTCTGGAACGCCTGCACCAGCGTCGAGTACGGGATATCGCGCTTGTACTGGTCGAACTTGCCGGCGGCGAACAGCCCGCGCGGCGGCACCAGCACCCGGTGCAACTCGTTGACCACCGAGGACTTGCCGATGCCCGAGTAACCGGACACCAGTACCAGTTCCGGCGTGCTCGTCCGGATGATGCGCGAGAAGGCCGAGAGCATGGTATCGACCTCATGCTCGCGCCCGTACAGCTTCTCGGGGATCATCAGGCGGTCGCGCGTGCCGTGTTCGTCGAGCGGAAAATCCTCGATGCGGCGCTGGCGCTCCCAGTCTTCCAGGCAGCGCCGCAGGTCGTGCTCGACCCCGGCGGCGGTCTGGTAGCGCTCCTCGGCCGTCTTGGCGAGCAGCTTCATGACGATGCGGGACAGCGCGGCCGGCACGGTGTCCACGCGCAGCCGGGGCGACTGCGGCATCCGGGCGATATGGCAGTGCACCCACTCCATGGCATCCGTCGCCGCGAACGGCAGCGCGCCGGTCAGCATTTCGTAGAGGGTGATGCCGAAGGCGTAGAGGTCGCAGCGCGAGTCGATCGACCGGTTCATCCGCCCGGTCTGCTCGGGCGCCATATAGGCCAGCGTGCCAGCGATGGTCTCGGGCGGCTCCGGGGCCTGGCGCTCGCGCGGCAGGCGCGAGGCGAGGCCGAAGCCGGTCAGCCGGGCCTGGCCGTCGGCGCAGTTCACGAGGATATGGGAGGGCTTGAGATCCTTGTGGACCAGGCCGCGCTGGTGCAGCTTGCAGAGCGCCAGCGCGATGCTGGTGGCGTGGCGCAGGAAGGTGCCGGCTTCCATCGGCGTGCCCAGCATCGTCGAGAGCGGCTCGCCGCCCGGATCGTCGAGCATCAGCACGGTTCGTCCGCCGTCGCGCGACAACTCCAGCGGGCGCAGGGCCCAGGCGTCGTCCAGTTCGTCCCGGAGGCCGAACTCGTGCACGAGGCGGTCGAGCGTGGCGGGCAAAGGGTGTTCCGCGGCCGGGCGTGCCAGCAGCACGGCATGGCCGTCGCCCTCGCCCGGAAGCCGGTCTCGGCAGAACACGCGTTCGCCGTCGTCCCACAGGACGTGCAATCTGTTACCCATTGGTGCCGAGACCCGATATTGATCTGCGTCAGCATATACCAAGGCGAACGCGCCGCCATGAAACGTGCGTGATCGGGCACAGCAAGGTCAGTGGGCATATGTTGGGGAGCAGGGCCGGCAGTCGCCTAATATGCCTCATYCGGCGCTTTTTCTTCAGGCCGCCATCCGCTCCGGCACGGCTTCGCTTTCGGCCACCTGAAGCAGGTCGAGCGCGCGGATCTGGTCGGTCATGAAATCGACGAACGCCCGGATGCGCGTGGGCAGGTGCTGGCGGCACAGGTAGCTGATGTAGTGGCCGCGGTCGCTCGGCACATGCTGGCGCAGGGCCATGACCAGTTCCCCGCGCGCGAGGTAGTCCTTCACCTGGTGCGCCGGCATCTGGGCGATGCCCCGGCCATCGCGCACGGCCTGGAGCACGAGGTCGGCGTCGTTGAAGGTCAGCCGGGCAGTCGGCAGCACCTTGCGCAGCTGGCCGTCCACCTTGAATTCCCACTCGGCCACCCGCCCGCTGGTGAAGCGCTGGTTGATGCAGTCGTGCTCGCCCAGTTCGTCCAGCGTGGCTGGCAGGCCCCGCTTCTGGACATAGGCCGGCGCGGCGCAGACCACCATCTGCATCGGAATGAGCTGTTTGGCGATGATGCTGGAGTCGTCGATATAGCCGTCGCGGAACGCCACGTCGACCTGATCGGCGGCGAAATTGGCGGGCCGGTCATCGAGCAGCAGTTCCACCGAGATGTCCGGGTAGGCCTCGGAGAACTTGAGCAGCAGCGGCGCCACCACATTGCGGCCGAAGCCCACGGTGGAGCAGACGCGCAGCATGCCCTGCGGCGGGCCGTTGCGCAGGTCCAGCATGTCGTTCATGGCGCCGACGATCTGGGTCACGCCGAGGTTGCAGTTCTCGAAGAAGCGCTCGCCCTCGCGGGTCAGGTTCGTGGTACGCGTGGTGCGGAGGAACAGGCGGGTACTTAGCTGCTCTTCCAGTTTCTGCACACTCCGGGAAACCGCCGAACGGCCGATGCCCAGTCGCTCCCCGGCGCGCACGAAGCTGCCCTCCGTGGCCACCGCCATGAACGCGATGATGCCGGCGTAGCTGGTGGAGAAGCAGCTGGACAGCGCGTCGGCGCGATTGGGCGTGCCCACACGAAAACCACACTGAGATGACACCGTCTGATGCATTTGATGGCCCCCCTATCAAGCGTGCCGGCAGTCTGCGGAGTGCACTGCGCACTTCGCACCGGCCATGACAGAAGGTTACGTGCCGGGGGGCCGTAAAACTATTCTGCACAGGGGTAGCGGGAGGTCCTACCTAGGATGCGCGAAGTCATACTGGGGTATTACCTGAGGGCCGCCAGGCGACGCGTAATACGTTTGTATAATGCTCCGCCGCAGGCATGCGCGCTACGCTGGAAACGTCTACACATTCACGCGATAGGTGCACGCCTGTCGCGTGCCATATCCATCCCCAAGGGTCGAGGTCGGTCTTTTGCCTTCTGATCAGATAGTGTCGATTGTCGACGATGAAGAGGCCGTTCGCCTCGCGACGGAGAGCCTGGTGCGCTCGTTCGGCAGGCAGACACGCCTGTTTGCCTCGGCGGAGGAGTTCCTGCAATCGGGCCTGCTCGCCGTCACCGCCTGCCTGATCTCCGACGTGATGATGCCCGGCATGTCCGGTGTGGCGATGCATGAACGCATCCTGTCGCTCGGCTATACGCCGCCGACGATCTTCATCACTGCGTTCCCCACCGCAGACCTCAAGGCCCGCGCGGCCGAGAACGGCGCGCTGGCCGTGCTCGACAAGCCGGTSGACCCGGACGCCATCGCCCACTGGCTCAGCGTGGCGCTGGACCTGCCATCGTAGATCGACGAATGCCGGAAGGTGGCGTCCGCTCAGGCCGGCTTGCGCGGCTGCGGCTGGACGCCCAGTGACTCGGCCTTGCGGACCAGATCGGCCACCGAGCGCGCGGCCATCTTCTTCATGACCCGGCCACGGTGAATCTTCACGGTGACTTCCGTGAGATCCATCTCATAGGCGATCTGCTTGTTCATCAGGCCGGCCACCACGAACACCAGCACCTCGCGCTCGCGCGGGGTCAGCGATTCGTAGGCCGTGCGCAGACCCGCCACCGACTGCTCGGCGGCCAGCCGCTCGCCGTCACGGGCCAGGGCGTTGGCCACTGCGTCCAGCATGTCCTGGTCGCGGAACGGCTTGGCGAAGAAATCGACCGCGCCGGCCTTCATCGCCTTCACCGTCATCGCAATATCGCCATAACCGGTCATGAACACGATCGGCATGCGCACGCCACTCTTGGCAATCTGCTCCTGGAACGCGAGGCCGCTCTCGCCGCGCAGGCGGACATCGAGAATCAGGCAGCTCGGCGCATCATGCTTGGGAAACGCCAGGAATTCCTGCGACGACTCGAAAGTCTCCACGCGCAGGCCGGTGGAGCGCAGCAGGCCGCTCAGGGCGAGCCGGACCGCCTCGTCGTCATCGACCACGTAGACCACTCGCTCCTTGCTGTCCTGCGGGCTTTTGGCCAACGTCGTTTGCGACCACGAACTCATCTCGCCTCCTGGGGGGTTACTGCGTCGATCACCTTCGCTATTGTGGCTATTGTAGGTGATTTACTATGTGCAGGCGCTGCCGCACCACCGCCGGGCGCGGACACGAAAAAGGCCCCGTTCCGGGGCCTTTCCCTACCGCCTTCGTGACGAATTTGTCACGCTTGCGGAACCTGGATTCAGGCGAAGTTCTGCGACGCGAAGTCCCAGTTCACCACGTTCCAGAATGCCTCCACGTACTTCGGACGGGCATTGCGGTAGTCGATGTAGTAGGCGTGTTCCCACACGTCGCAGGTCAGCAGCGGCTTGGCGTCGGTGGTCAGCGGCGTGGCGGCGTTGGAGGTGGAGACCAGGTCCAGCGAACCGTCGGTCTTCTTCACCAGCCAGGCCCAGCCGGAGCCGAACGTGCCCACGGCGGTCTTGGTGAACTCTTCCTTGAACTTGTCGAACGAGCCCCACTTGGCGTTGATGGCATCTGCCAGCGCGCCGGTCGGCTGGCCGCCGCCGTTGGGCTTCATCGAATCCCAGTAGAACGTGTGGTTCCACACCTGGGCGGCGTTGTTGAAGATGCCGCCCGACGACTTCTTGACGATGGCTTCCAGCGTGTCGTTCTCGAACTCGGTACCCTTGATCAGGTTGTTCAGGTTCGTGACGTAGGTCTGGTGGTGCTTGTCATGATGGAACTCCAGGGTCTCCTTGGAGACGTGCGGAGCCAGGGCATCATGCGCGTAGGGGAGCGGGGGGAGCTTGTGTTCCATTGTTCTGTCTCTTGGTTTGGGGTGGGGAGTTGCCGATTGTAGGTGACTTGCCAGACCCGCGCAAACGCGGGCGGAATGCCCCCTGGACTCATGTTAGTTTGCGCGGAAGACAATGTCGGGTCGATTGAGAATCAGTCCCATCACGGCTCCAGAACGACTTCAGAACGACTTCAGAACGCCGCCAGCTTGGCCTGCACGCCGGCGATTTCCAGGTCCGCCACGCCATCGGCCATATGCGCCTCCACCACGCTGCCCGCGCGCAATTCGGCCGGCGAGCGCAGCGCCTTGCCACGCTGATCCAGCAGTACCGCATAGCCGCGTTCCAGCGTGCGCTGCGGCGCCAGCAATTCCAGCGCGCCGGCCACGCGGCCCAGCCGCTGGCTTTCGCGCTCGTGGCGGCGCACGGCGGCGGCGTCCAGGCGCGCGGCCAGCCGGCCCAAATCGGCCTGTGCGGCCGCCACGTCGGGGCGGCACGCGCGCCAGCGCATCGCCAATACGTCCTGCCGGTGGCGCTGCGCGGACACCGTATCGCGCAGGGCTGCACGCAAGTGCCGGGCCAGATTGTCGACCCGCGCGCGCCGCTCCTGCAGTTGCGCCTGCGGGCTGCGCAGCCGCCGCGCCAGCCATTCCAGGTGCTGCGCGCGGCGTTCCATCTGCCGGTCCAGGCTTTGCGCCAGCGCATCGCGCGCGCGGCGAACCGCCTGCAGCAGATGCGCGCGGTCCGCGCTGACCAGTTCCGCCGCGCCCGTGGGCGTGGGGGCGCGCACATCGGCGACGAAATCGGCAATCGTGAAATCGGTCTCGTGGCCCACGCCGGACACCACCGGCACGGCGCTGCGCGCAATCGCGTGCGCCACCACTTCCTCGTTGAACGACCAGAGATCCTCGATGCTGCCGCCGCCCCGGCACAGGATCAGCACGTCGCATTCGCGCCGCGCACTGGCGATATCGAGCATGGCGGCGATCTTCTCGGCCGCGCCGGCGCCCTGCACTGGCACTGGATAGACGATGACCGGCACATGTGGCGCGCGCCGCTGGAGCGTAGTCAGCACGTCGCGCATCGCTGCCGCCTGTAGCGACGTCACCACGCCAATCGTGCGGGCGTGGCTCGGAATTGGTCGTTTGCGTTCGGGAGCGAACAGACCGGCCTGGGCAAGTTTTTCCTTGAGGCGCAGGAAAGCCTCGTAAAGATTGCCCATGCCGGCGCGGCGCATGGCCTCCACACCCAGTTGCAGCTCGCCGCGCGCCTCGTACATCGACACCAGCGCGCGCACTTCCACCGCCTCGCCTTCGCGCGGGGCGAAATCCACGTGCTGGTTGCGCCCCCGGAACATCACGCAGCGGATCTGCGCGCGGGCGTCCTTGAGCGAGAAATACCAGTGACCGCTCGCCGCGCGCGTGAAGTTCGAGATTTCTCCGCGCACCCAGGCCAGCGGGAAGCTGCGCTCGAGCACGCCGGCAATCGCATGGTTCAGCTCACTGACGGGAATGACCTCCCGGGTCCGCGCGGACACGGCGGGCATCGCGGGCGGCAGGTTGCGCGGAACATTCTCAAAGTCGGGCATGGCGCACGGCCGCACAGGCGGCGTGGAATGGACATGTCCACAGCATACCCGCTGTGTCAAGTGGTACACCCCGGGCCGCGCCGATCGCTCGGATTGCCGCATCCATCCGTACAACCCTTTGATTCTTATGAGGAATCGGGTCGGACCAAAAAACAGGCAATGTAAGAGAAAACCTTACGCGTCAACCACTTACGGCCAGCGGCCGCATCTTGTTCACAAAGTTATCCACAGAAGTTCTGGATAATCGATTTGTCAAGCGTTTTGCCTGTGGAGAACTTCCGCCGATGCGCGGCGCTTGCGCTACAGCAACGGCTGGCGAGTTGCGATGTCGATCCCCGCTCACCGGGCACCGCAGTGCACCAAAAGTGCCTGATTTTTCAGCAATCRAACGGAAGTCCATATCGATCAATGACTTAACCCGCTTGTCCGGCGCTTATCCACAAGCGGTCCACAGTACTGTCCTGCTTTCATGTGGAAAGCGGTCGACTTTTTCCGGACAGGCGGCGCGAAGGGCCCCTTCGGCCACCTTCCTGCGCCCTTTCGCTCCCTTTGGCTCATTTGCCCGYTTTTTAGGCAGGGCACGGTTCCCCGTTATGGATCAACGGCTTAGGCGGCTTCTCAGAACGCTGTCCACAGCGGGTCCACAGTCCTGTCCCGCGCCACTGTGGACAGCGCTGGCGGTCGGACYCCSGCACCTGCGCCGCCRGGCCGCATCGCGCACCCGCCGCGTTTGCCTGTTTTTTGGGCAACGCCATGGACACCCTTTCCAATCAAGGGCTTAGCCCGCTTTTCAGGCAGCTTTCCACAACCCGTCCACAGCACTGTCCCGCGCCAATGTGGAAAGCCGCACAGACAGCCACGCAGACAGCCACGCAGACAGCCACACGAGCCGCCCGGGCCGGGCCGATGCGCGCCTGAGACAGCACGCGCGCGAGTGTCTTGCCGCGCGYCGAGGGGCGGGTTAGAGTGGCGCCTGCATTTTTCGAGCATTGCCGCGGCGCGCCGGGTCCATCGGTGCGCAACAAAGGCTGCCGCGCATTGGCGGTACCGCACCGGTACCTCGCTGTCCGTTTCGGGTCTGTTGGTTCTGTAGATTTCGGGGGTCCACGTGTTTTCCATCATTCAAGCGGCCGGCTGGCCGATCTGGCCACTGCTGCTCGCCTCGATCATTGCCCTCGCGCTGATCGTCGAACGTTTCCTCACCCTCAAGCGCAGCAAGGTGCTGCCGGCCCGTCTGTACGAGGAGGCCCTGTCGGCCGCCCAGCAGCGCAAGGCCACGCCCGAGGTGGTGAACAATCTCGAGAAGAATTCCCCGCTGGGCCGCGTGCTGGCCGCCGGCCTGCGCCATGTGGTGCTGCAGCCGCATACCTCGCGTGACGCCGCCAAGGATGTCGTCGAGGAAGCCGGCCGCGTCGTGGCGCATGAGCTGGAGCGCTACCTGAACGCGCTCGGCACGATTGCCTCGGTGGCCCCGCTGATGGGCCTGCTCGGTACCGTGATCGGCATGATCGAGATCTTCGGCAGCCAGGGCGGCACCGGCGCCAACCCAGAACAACTGGCGCACGGCATCTCGGTGGCGCTGTACAACACGGCTTTCGGCCTGATCGTGGCCATTCCGGCGCTGATCTTCTGGCGCTACTTCCGCCGCCGCGTGGACGACTACGTGGCCGAACTCGAATTCCGCGCCACCACGTTCCTCGACGCGATCCTGCCCCAGCGGCGGGCCTGAGCCGCGGGGACGCGCCATGCATTTCCGTTCCCGCCAGCGGCGCGAGGAGCCCGAGATCAACCTGATCCCGCTCATCGACGTCCTGCTCGTGATCCTGATCTTCCTGATGATCACGACCACCTATTCGCGCTACACCGAGCTGCAGATCCAGCTGCCGACCGCTGACGCCGAGCGCGCCCAGCAGCGGCCGAGCGAGATCGTCGTGTCGGTCTCGGCCCGTGGCGTCTACTCGGTCAACAAGCAGGTGCTCGAACAGAAGGACGTGACGAGCCTCGCCGATCAGCTACGCAACGCAGCSGGCCCCCTCGGCAATGGCCCGCCGCCCGTGGTCATCGTCAATGCCGATGCCCAGGCGAGCCATCAGGCCGTCATCAATGTGATGGAGGCCGCACGTGTGGCCGGCCTGTCGCGCCTGACCTTCGCCACGCAGAGCACGCAGCAACGCTGACCTGCCCCGGTATACCCGGCGGCCCACGCCCAAAGGGCGCCGGGCCGCTGGTGTACCATCCGCACCGGGCTTGCGGCGTGCGCCGCGCAATGCCCATAATGTCTGCATGCCGATCGATGGCGCGCCAGCCGGTGCGCCATCGCCGATTTCCGTCCGCCCTATCGTCGCCTCCGCCGCCCGCATGCCCGCTCCCCGACACGCCGTAGCCGACTTCGTCACCGCCCAGTGGCAGCGCCGCGGCTGGTTCGCGCGGCTGATGTGGCCGGCCTCGCTGCTGTTCGGCCTGATCGCCCGGGTGCGCCGGCACGGCTATCTCAACGGCTGGTTCAAATCGACCCGACTGCCGATGCCGGTGATCGTGGTCGGCAATGTCACCGTGGGCGGCACCGGCAAGACACCGGCCGTGATCGCGCTGGCGCGCGCGCTGACCGAAGCGGGGCTGCGGCCCGGCGTGGTCTCGCGCGGCTATGGCGTGTCGCTGAAGCATCCGCGCCGCGTGAAACCCACCTCGCAGGCCAGCCAGGTGGGCGACGAACCGCTGCTGATCGCGCGCGCCACCGACGTGCCGGTCTGGGTCTATCCGGACCGCGCGCTGTGCGCGCAGACCATGYTGGTGTCCCACCCCGGCGTGAACGTGCTGCTGCTCGACGATGGCCTGCAGCACTACAAGCTCCAGCGCGACTTCGAGATCGTGATGTTCGACACCCGCATGGGCGGCAACGGCATGCTGCTGCCGGCCGGCCCGCTGCGCGAACCGCTGACCCGTCCGCGCGACGCCACGCTGATCAACGACCCGCACTTCCGCGCCACGCCCGACAAACCCGATGTCTACGGCATGCGCCTGGAACTCGACGACGCGTGGCAACTGAACGACCCGACCATGGTGCGCCCGCTCTCCACCTTCGCGGGGCGGCGCGTGCTGGCCGCGGCAGGCATCGGCAATCCGGAACGGTTCTTCGCCAGCCTGCGCGGCGCCGGCCTCCAGCCCGCCACGCTGCCGCTGCCGGACCACTACGACTTTGCCGAGGACCCGTTCGCGGACCACCCGGCGGCGCTCGATGCCGACGTCATCCTGATCACCGAAAAGGATGCCGTAAAATGCGACCGCTTCGACGACCCGCGCATCTGGGTTGTCCCCACCACGCCCGTGATCGACGCGGGCCTGATCGACAAAATCCGCCGCGCCGTGCAGGCGCGCAACCCGGCCATCGCCACGCCCGTCACCGTGGGGCAAGCCGCCCCCGCAGCAAACGGGGCGACGACCGGGCTCGACAAGGAATCCCACGATGGACAACCGGCTGCTTGAAATCCTCGTCTGCCCGCTCTGCAAGGCCAAGCTCGAATACGACCGCGCCGCGCAGGAACTGATCTGCCACGCGGACAAGCTGGCCTACCCCATCCGCGATGGCATTCCGGTCATGCTGGCCGATGAAGCGCGCCAGACCGTGCCGGGCCGCGTGGTGCCCGTGGAGCCGTCCGCCCCGGCCGCCGGCAACTGAGTTTTCCCGCGATGCGTATTCCCGCCTTCACCGTCGTGATTCCGGCCCGGCTCGCCTCGACGCGCCTGCCGAACAAGCCGCTTGCCGATATTGGCGGGCACCCGATGATCGTGCGCGTGGCCGAACGCGCCCACGCCTCGTCCGCGCGCCGTACCGTGGTGGCCACCGATGCCGCCGCCGTGGCCGAAGCCTGTGCCGCGCACGGTGTGGAGGCGGTGATCACGCGCGCCGACCATCCGTCCGGCACCGACCGCCTCGCCGAAGTGGCCACCCTGCTGGGCCTGGCCGACGACGACATCGTGGTCAATGTGCAGGGCGACGAACCGCTGATCGACCCGAACCTGATCGACGAGGTGGCGCTGTATCTGGCCGCCCATCCCGATTGCGCGATCGCCACGGCGGCGCAYCCGCTCGATGACGTGGCGGAGGTGTTCAATCCGAACGTGGTGAAGGTGGTGTGCGACAACCTCGGCCGGGCGCTGTATTTCTCGCGCGCGCCGATTCCGTGGGCGCGCGACGCCTGGACCGCCGTGCCCACGCAGCCGGCGGCCAGCGCCACCGTGCCGCTGCCGGCCATGCCGGTGCTGCGCCATATCGGCCTCTATGCCTACCGCGCGGGCTTCCTGCGCCGGTTTCCGACGCTGGCCGTCGCCCCGATCGAGCAGACCGAGGCCCTGGAGCAGCTACGCGCGATGTGGCACGGTGAGCGGATCGGCGTGCTGGTGACGGGGGCAGCACCTGCCCCCGGTGTGGACACCCAGGCCGACCTCGAACGCGTGCGCGCCCTGTGGGCCAGCAGCGTGGCGCAGGAAGGTCCGTGACAGCATTCCTGCACGGAAGTTCATACTGCTGCAACYTGAACGGAATCCGAACCGTACTGCCCGTGGCATAATGCTTGCCGATACAGAGCCCGTGGGCGCGTGCTACGCGTCCGCAYAAGGCTCGGTGGGGAGATAGAGAAAGCGAGCCAGACCGTGAGCCCCGCTGCCTTCGGCAGCCGAGTGCGCCCGGGCGCCAACCATGACGTGACGTCGGCACGACTTGCCGGCGTAAGTCCTGCGTCAAGTTGCGGCGTTACCCTCCTTCGATACCCCCGCAAGACCGAATTCAAATTGTTCTGAGGACCCGTAAATGCGTTTGATCCTGTTGGGCGCACCTGGCGCCGGCAAAGGCACGCAAGCCAAGTTCATCTGCGAAAAGTTCGGCATTCCGCAAATCTCCACGGGCGACATGCTGCGCGCCGCGGTGAAGGCCGGTACGCCGCTGGGTATCGAAGCCAAGAAGGTGATGGACGCGGGCGGGCTGGTGTCCGATGACATCATTATCGGCCTGGTCAAGGACCGTCTTAAGGACTGCGACTGCGAAAAGGGCTATCTGTTCGATGGCTTCCCGCGCACCATTCCGCAGGCCGAGGCGATGAAGGAAGCCGGCGTGGCCATCGACTACGTGCTGGAGATCGACGTGCCGTTCGACGCCATCATCGAGCGCATGAGCGGCCGCCGCGTGCACGTGGCTTCGGGCCGCACCTATCATGTCAAGTTCAACCCGCCCAAGCAGGACATGCTGGACGACGTGACCGGCGAAGCGCTGATCCAGCGCGACGACGACAAGGAAGAAACCGTGCGCAAGCGCCTGGACGTGTACTCGCAGCAGACCCGTCCGCTGGTCGACTACTACTCGAACTGGGCCGCCAACGGTGACGCGTCGGCCAAGGTGTCGCCGCCCAAGTACCGCAAGATCGCGGGCGTGGGCGATGTGGACAAGATCACGGCCTCCGTGTTCGAAGCGCTGAAGTAAGCGCACCGCGCCGCTGTACCGAGAAAGGCGACCTCCGGGTCGCCTTTTTTTCGTCCGCGCGTTCGTTTTTTATCCGCAGGCTTTCCCATGACGGTCGATTTACGTTAACGTAAACGGCAATCTGACCACAGGAAACCAAGGAGACAGGCGGATGGACATCCAGAACAACGTATTCATCGTTACCGGCGGCGCATCGGGACTGGGCGCGGGCACCGCGCGGATGCTGGCGCAAGCCGGCGGCAAGGTCGTCATCGCCGACCTGAACGAGGCGGCCGGGACCGCGCTGGCCGAGGAATTGGGCGGCCAGTTCGTGAAGTGCGATGTGGCGTCCGAGGTGGATGGCCAGGCGGCTGTCGACGCCGCGCTGAAGCTKGGCCGGCTGGCCGGGCTGGTCAACTGCGCGGGGATCGCCGTGGCGGCCAAGACCGTCGGCAAGGATGGCCCCCACCCGCTCGCTTCGTTCGAGAAGACCGTGCGCGTGAACCTGATCGGCACGTTCAATATGATCCGGCTGGCCGCTGCCGCCATGGTGCGCAACACGCCCGACGCCGATGGCGAGCGCGGCGTGGTCATCAATACCGCCTCGGTGGCGGCGTACGACGGGCAGATTGGCCAGGCGGCCTACGCGGCGTCCAAGGGCGGCGTGGTCGGCATGACGCTGGCCATCGCCCGCGACCTGGCGCGCGACGGCGTGCGCTGCATGACCATCGCCCCCGGCCTGTTCGAGACCCCGATGCTGATGGGCATGCCGCAGGAAGTGCAGGAYGCGCTCGGCCGGATGGTGCCGTTCCCTCCGCGTCTGGGCCGTCCGGCCGAGTATGCGAAGCTGGTGCAGGCCATCGTCGTCAATACGATGATGAACGGCGAGGTGATCCGCCTCGATGGCGCAATCCGGATGCAGCCGAAGTAAGTACCGACGCTACCCGGCCGTCGGCAGCAGCATGCCGAGCATCAGGCCCGGCGCGGCCGGCGGCACCATCGTGATCTGTTCGAAGGCAAGCAGGCCGCGCGTCGGGTGATGAAACCCGCGCCGGCCGCCCTGGCGCTCCTCCACATCCTGCGAGGCCCAGGCCGCGCGAAACGCCGCGCTCTCCGCCCGCAATCCCTCCACCAGCGCCCGCGTCGGCGGGTCTTCGGCATGGCGCAGGCTGTGCACGCGGAACTCCGCCACCAGCCGCGCCGCCCGATGCGGCCAGTCCTCGACCAGTGCCTGCAAGGCCGGCGACAGGAACATCGCACGCATCAGGTTGCGCTCCGTACTGCCGGGATCGAGCCAGCCGACGAACAGGTCGGCCGCCGCCGCATTCCACGCCAGCGCATTCCATTGCCGATCAAGCAGATAGGCGGGGCCGGCGATCGCATGCACGCTGGCCAGCAGCGCGGGCGGCACGGCCGGCTCGGCGTCATCGCGCGGGGCGGGACGGCCCGCCAGCGCGAACAGGTAACCGTGCTCGGCGCGCGAGAGCCGCAGCGCCTGGGCCAGGCTGGTCAGCGCACGCGCGGACATCGACACCGGCCGGCCCTGCTCCAGCCACGTCACCCAGGTCGCGCTGAGCCCGGCCAGTTGCGCGACTTCCTCACGACGCAATCCAGGGGTGCGGCGCCGCCGGCCGGGCGGCAGGCCCACATCGGCAGGCGTGAGGCGCTCCCGGTGGGCGCGCAGGAAGGCGCCAAGTTCGGCTTCGCGCGATGAAGGGGCAGATGGCTCGGACATGGTGGTGCTTCTTATACCAGGATAAATCGGTCACTTGTACCGGGAAAACGTGCCGTCTACAGTACGTGAACCCTTGGGCCCAAGGCAAGTCTTCCCCCGTCCAAATAGAACAATGAGGCACCCCATGCAACAGCAGGAACTCGTCGCGGCGCAGTTTGGCGCCACCGCGCAGGCTTATCTCACCAGCGCGGTCCACGCCCAGGGCGCGGATCTCGATCAACTCAAAGCCGCCCTCGCCCACCTGAAGCCGGTGGGCCATAGCCGCGTGCTCGACCTGGGCTGCGGCGCCGGCCATGCCAGCTTCGCTGCGGCGACGCAGGCCAATGCGGTAGTCGCGTACGACCTCTCGCCGTCCATGCTCGACGTGGTGGCGGGCGCCGCGCGTGAGCGAGGACTGACGAACATCACCACACAGCAGGGCGCGGCCGAGACGCTGCCGTTCGCCGATGCCAGCTTCTGCGCCGTGGTCTCGCGCATGAGCGCCCATCACTGGCGCGACGTGCCCGCCGCGCTGCGCGAAATCCGCCGCGTGGTAAAGCCGCAGGGCAAGCTGGTGATGATCGATATTGCCGGCGCCGACGATCCGCTCTGCGATACGTGGCTCCAGTCGGTGGAGTTGCTGCGCGATCCGTCACACATCCGCGACTTTTCGCCGACGCAATGGGCGGCGCTGTGCGAAGCGGCGGGATTCGATGTGACGGTGTCACCGACCTGGCGGATCGAACTCGATTTCGATACCTGGGTGGCGCGCATGCGCACGCCCGAGGTGGCGGTGGCCGCCATCCGCCATCTCTGGCAGCAGGCGCCCGCCGAGGTGCGCGAGCGCTACCGGGTGCAGCCAGACGGCAGCTTCTCGCTGGAGGCGACCATGGTGACCGCCACGCCGCGCATCGGATAAGGCTGTTAACTAATTAGTCAGGACCGCTTCGGCCGGAATCGGCAGCGTCTGGACCATCTGCCAGACCGCTGCCGCCGCCGGCGAGAGCGAGCGATCCTCGCGCCGGACCATGACGATGCTGCGCTCCTCGCGCGGCGTGAGCGGGCGCGACACCAGCGGCGACGCCTCCGGCAGCGGCAGTGAGAACGACGGCAGCACCGACGCCCCAATCCCCGCCTCCACCATTCCGAACACGCTGGCCGAATGGCCCAGCTCCTGCACCACATGCGGCGCCACGCCATGGCGCGCGAAGATCCGGTCGATCAGCGGCCGGCTGCCGGACGCGAAATCGAGCAGCACCAGCCGTTGACCGTGCAAGGCGGTCCATGAGACCGATTTGGCGTCCGCCAATGGGTGATCCCGGCGGCACACGAAGCAGAAGGGATCGGTCGCCAGCGGGGCGATGGTCAGCCCTTCCCGCGCCATCGGATCGATCAGCACGCCGAAGTCCACCGCGCCGGCACGGATCTGTTCAAGGCCATCGGCCTGCACGTTGTCACGCACGAACAGGCGGATTTCCGGGTACTGGCGTGCGCATTCCGCCACATACATCGGCATCAGGCGGGCGGAGATGGTGGGTGCGCTGGCGATCACCACGCGGCCTCGGTAGCGCTCGCCCAGTTGGCGGGTTTCCTCGAGGGTGTCGTCCAGCTGGCCGAGCAGCCGCTCCAGCGCTGGCACCAGCGCCGTGCCGGCATCGGTCAACACCACCTCGCGCGTGGTGCGATCCAGCAGCCGCACGCCAAGTGCTTCCTCAAGCTCTGCCACGCCCCGGCTCACCGCCGGCTGCGTGAGGCCGACGGCATCCGCCGCCCGGCTGAAACTGCCGTGCGCCGCCACCGCCAGAAAGACCCGCAACTGCCGCAATGTGTAATTCATGCAACGATCAGATGAATCAATACGATAAATGAATTTGCATTCTAGACGCCGTTGGCGTCCAATACCAAGCGGAAACCCTTAAGCACTATCCCCAATGTCTGCCATCCTGACTCCCTTCAAAAAGYTGTACGACTTGATCGACGGCTTCGTCCTGATCATGCTGACCGCGATTGCGGTGGCGCTGATCGCCCCCGAGGTCGGTACCGGTGACGGCCCGCTGCACCTTGGCATTGTCACCAACCTTGGCGTCGCGCTGGTGTTTTTCCTGCACGGCGCAGCGCTCTCGCGCGACAAACTCGTGGCCGGCGCGCGTCACTGGCGCCTGCACGTGTTCGTCCAGGCGTTCACCTACGTGGTGTTCCCGGTGGTGGGCGTGGTGCTGATGTTCGCGCTGCGCGACGCGCTGCCGGCAGACCTGCTGCTCGGCGTGTTCTTCCTGTGCGTGCTGCCGTCCACGGTGTCCTCGTCGGTGGCCATGACGTCGATGGCGCGCGGCAACGTGCCGGGCGCCATCTTCAACGCCACCATCTCGGGCCTGATCGGCATGGCGCTCACGCCGCTGCTGATGGGCCTGGTGATCAGCGCCTCGGGCACCGGCAACATGCCGCTGGGCCGCGCGCTGACTGGCGTGGCGCTGCAACTGCTGCTGCCGTTCGCACTGGGCCAGCTGGCCCGTCCGCTGATCGGCAACTGGCTGGCAAAGAAGAAGCAAATCACCAGCAAGATCGACCGTGGCGTGATCGTGCTGATCGTCTAYTCGTCGTTCTGCGATGCCACGGCCGCTGGCCTGTGGCACCAGTACCACTGGCAGACCATCGGCGCGGTGATGGGTATCGCGGCGATCCTGCTGATCGTGGTGCTCGGCGCCACCACCTTCGTCGCCCGCCGCCTCGGTTTCTCGGTGGAAGACGAGATCACGGCGGTGTTCTGCGGCTCGAAGAAGAGCCTGGCGAACGGCATTCCGATGGCCAAGATCCTGTTCGCGGGCCATCCCGCGCTGGGCCTGCTGGTGCTGCCGCTGATGGTCTACCACCAGCTGCAACTGATCGTCTGCTCGGTGATCGCCGGCCGCTACGCCAGCCGCGACGACGCCCCCGAGGCGCGCGGCACGGCTCGCGCCTGAGCCTGAGCCTCTCCCGCATGACAAAAGCGGCGCCCTCGGGCGCCGCTTTTTGTTTCTGACCAGTACGAAAAGGGCTTACACCGACGGATTCTTCGCCAGCGGCGGGTTCTTCGCGAAGTACGCCTTGATGCCGCGCAGGATGGCGTTGGCCAGCTGCTCCTGGTGCGCGTCGTCGTTGAGCTTGCGCTCCTCTTCCGGGTTACTGATGAAGGCGGTCTCGATCAGGATCGACGGAATGTCCGGCGCCTTGAGCACGGCAAACCCGGCCTGCTCCACGCTGCCCTTGTGCAGCTTGTTGATGCCGCCGATCTCGCCCAGCACGGCCTTGCCGACCTGCATGCTGTCGTTGATCTGCGCCGTGGTGGACAGGTCCAGCAGCACGCGCGCCACCTGGGCATCCTTGTTGCCCATATTGGTCCCGCCGATCAGATCGGCGTTGTTTTCCTTGTTGGCGAGCCAGCGGGCGGCAGTACTGGACGCGCCCCGCTCCGACAGCGCGAACACGGACGCCCCGCGCGCCTCSGGCGACAGGAAGGCATCGGCGTGGATCGACACGAACAGGTCGGCCTGCACGCGCCGCGCCTTCTGCACGCGCACGTTCAGCGGCACGAAGAAGTCCGAGTCGCGCGTCATCATCGCGCGCATATTGGGCTGGGCGTCGATCTTGGCGCGCAGCCGGTGCGCGATCTGCAGCACCACGTCCTTTTCGCGCGAACCCGCCGCGCCGATGGCGCCGGGGTCCTCKCCGCCGTGGCCGGGGTCAAGGGCCACGGTCAGCAGGCGGCGCATCTTGAACTGGCTGGGCGGCGGCACATTGGTCTGGGCCATCGGCGGCGGCACGGGCGGTGCCGAGGGAGCCGAAGGGGTAGAAGGCCTGGGCTTGACCTGCGCGACAGCCGGCGGCGGCGCCGTGGTGGCCGGCGGGAGCTGGTCCTTATCCTCGAACTTGCGCACCAGCGCGCCAATCGCATCTTCCTCGGCCCCGGGCGGCGCGCCGGACACGCCCTCGCTGCCGGCCGGCGGCGGGGTCTGGGCGAAGCGGCGCTGCTTGTCCTCGGTATCGCGCACCAGCTTCCAGAGCGGATCGGGCGGATTCACCGGGTAGAGGTCGAACACGAGCCGGTTGCGATAGTTGCCGATCGGGGCCAGCGTGAACACCTGCGGCGAGACGTCTTCCTTGAGGTCGAACACCATCCGCACCACGCGCGGCCGGTTCTGGCCCACGCGCACGGTCTGGATATAGGGGTCGTTGGTGCTGATCTTGGCCACCAGCTCGCGCAGCGTGGGCGAGAGGTCGAGGCCGTCGATATCGACCACCAGGCGGTCCGGGCTGCGGATCATCTGGTGTTGCGCGGCCAGCGGCGCGTCGGACTCGATGGTCACGCGCGTGTAATCCTCGGCGGGCCAGACGCGCACGGCCACGATGCCGGCGCCGCGTGCAATCTGCGGGCCGACGAGGGTCAGCACCACCGTGCCCGCGCCCAGCCGCGCAGCCTGCGCCATCCACTTGCGCCGGGCCTGCAGCAGTCCGTCGGGTCCATCGGGTCGGTCGGTGGCGAGTCGCTTGATCAGCATGCGTTCAGCAGGATAAGTCCAGTGGGAGTATAGGCCCGCAGCGTGGCCATGCGGGGATCGGCGCCTTCCGGATCGGCGCCCGCGGCCAATTCCAGCGCGCGGATGTCCGATTGGAGCAACACGTGGAGGTCCGGTTCCCCAAGCAGGCTGCCCGCCTTTTCCGGCCATTCGACGAGATTGAACGCCGGCTCGGCGAAACAGTCGCGGAATCCGGCGTCGATCCACTCCTCGGGGTCCGCGAAGCGGTACAGGTCGAAGTGGTAGACGGTGAGGGGCGAGCCATCGGCCCGGGCCACCTCGTAGGGCTCGCACAGCGTGTAGGTGGGGCTGCGGACCTTGCCCGCGTGGCCCAGCGCGCGCAGCACGGCGCGCGAGAGCGTGGTCTTGCCCGCGCCCAGGTCGCCCGAGAGCTGCACATGCACCGTGCGCGGCGGCATGGCCTGCACCGTGGCGGCCAGCGCGGCGCCGAAGCGGGCGGTGGCGGCCTCGTCCGGCAGCGTCAGGATGCGTTCTTCGAGCAGGGGCATTGCGTACAATTCAGGAATGATCGATGTCGCAGCACCCGCCCCCACTGAAATCTCGCCACAGGCGCCACCGGATCTGGCCGCCCTGGCGCAGTCCATGCGTGGCTGGGGCGCGGCGCTTGGCTTCGATGCGATCCGCATCGCCGATGTCGATCTGCGCCACGCGGAAGCGGGCCTGTTGGCGTGGTTGCAGGCGGGCTACCACGGCGACATGGATTATATGGCCAACCACGGCATGCGGCGCGCCCGGCCGGCCGAACTGGTGCCGGGCACGGTGCGGGCCATCGTCGCCCGCATGCCCTATTTGCCTGCCGAAGGCCCTGACGACTGGCGCGGCCACGAACTCGCGCGGCTCGACGATCCGTCCACGGCCGTGCTCTCGCTCTACGCCCGGGGCCGCGACTATCACAAGGTGCTGCGCAACCGGCTCCAGCAGCTGGCGGCGCGCATCGAGCAGGCCATCGGCCCGTTCGGCTATCGCGTATTCACGGATTCCGCGCCGGTGATGGAGGTGGCGCTGGCCAGCCAGGCCGGGCTGGGCTGGCGCGGCAAGCACACGCTGCTGCTGGACCGCGACGGCGGCTCGATGTTCTTCCTCGGCGAAATCCTCGTCGACCTGCCCCTGCCTGCGGACCCGCCCGAGGCCCCCCACTGCGGCAACTGCCGCCGCTGCATCGACATCTGCCCCACCGCCGCCATCCTGGAGCCGTACCGGCTCGACGCCCGGCGTTGCATTTCTTACCTGACYATCGAGCACAAGGGGCCGATTCCCGAGGAATTCCGCGCGCCGATGGGCAACCGCGTCTATGGCTGCGACGACTGCCAGCTCGCCTGCCCGTGGAACAAGTTCGCGCACCGGGCCACGCTGCCCGATTTCGATGTGCGCAACGGCTTCGACGCGCCCGACATGGTCGACCTGTTCGACTGGACCGAGGCCGAGTTCAACCAGCGGCTGGAAGGCAGCCCGATCCGCCGCATCGGCCATGAACGCTGGCTGCGCAACCTCGCCGTGGGGCTGGGCAACAGCCTGCGCGCSGCGGCCGGTACCGATCCGGCGCTGGCCGGGCGCATCCGCGCCGCGCTGCGGGCCCGGCAGGACGCCGCCACGCCGCTTGTGCGCGAGCATATCGACTGGGCACTGGCCCAGGACCCCTCCCCGGCCGCCCCCGCTCCCTAGCTGACCAGCGCCAGCCAGAACGGCGTGGTGACGATGGCGGCGATGGTCATCAGCGAGATCGTCGCCGCCACCATCGGCCCATTGCCGCCCATGCGCACCGCGAGGATGTACGCGCTCGGCGCCGTGGGCAGCGAGGCGAACAGCACCACGATCTGGTACTGGAGCGCCGTCAGCGGCAGGTAGCGGCCAGCCAGCCACGCGAAGGCCGGCATCGCCAGCAGCTTCACGCCGCACCACCACGCCACCGGCCCGATCGCGCCCGTGGCGCCGCGCATCTGGAGCCCGGCGCCCACGGTCATCAAGCCCAGCGCCGTGGAGGCCGAGCCGATCCGGTTGAGCGTCATCGCCACCACTTCGGGCGGATGCAGGCCAAGCAGGTTGGTAATCAGCCCGCCCGCCGTGGCCAGGATCAGCGGATTGCGCGCCAGCTCGCGCAGCAGCCGGGACTCCCCATGCCGCGCCAGCGCCCACACCGCCACCACGTTGCACAGCGGCACGGTCACGCCCACGACCAGCGCCATCAGCGCGAGCCCCTCGCTGCCGCCCAGCCGCGACGCCAGGGCCAGCCCGATATAGGAATTGAAGCGGAAGGCGGTCTGGAGCCCCGAGGCGAAGTCGCGCGGGGCCGGCCGCAGCACGAATTTGACGAGGCAGCCCGTGACCACGCCCAAGAGCGTGGTGGCCAGCGCCAGCCCCAGCATGGCCGAGGTGGAGGAGAAATCGAACCTGGCACTGTTGGTGGATTGCAACAGCAACGCCGGGAACAGGACGAAGTAAACCAGGCGTTCCACGCCGGACCAGAACACGCGGTCGAACGGCGTGTAGCGGACCAGCAGCCAGCCGATCAGGATCAGGCTGAAGTCCGGCACCAGCAGCAATGCTGAAGACATGTCTCTTTAGTTTTTATGCACGACAGACCACCCTTGTGACGCATGCGGCAACCGGGAACGCGGGCGGGGAACCCCCACGGCAGGCACGGCCAAATGTGCAGACTAGGGCAGATACGGATGGGTATTGTTCCAGAACTCCGGCAACATGGCATGCCAAATTTCGTCTTGCCCGCCGCACCCATGAAGGTCCCCGCCCGCCGATCCACCGCTCTCCGCAGACACGCCGCCGCGCTCGCCGTGGCCGTGGGCCTGCTGTCGCCGCTGTCGGCCATCTCCACGCATGCCATGGCGATGGAGATCGAGGGGGTGCGCTTCGACGACGCCACGCGCGTCGGCGGCAAGGAGCTGCAACTGAATGGCGCCGGGCTGCGCGCGGTGTTCGTCATCAAGGGCTACGCGGCCGGGCTCTACCTGCCCGAGCGTTCGCGCAACGCCACCGTGGCGCTGGGCACGCACGGGCCCAAGCGGCTGCAGATCCGCCCGCTGCGCGAGGTGGAGTCCGATGCCTTCGTCAAGGCGCTGAACACGGGCCTGCGCGAGAACCACTCCGAGCCGCAGCTAAAGCTGCTGGCCGACCGCCTCACCCAGCTCGAGCAGACCATGAACCTGGTCGGCACGGCGCGCCGGGGCGATGTCATCAACTTCGACTACGCCCCCGAAAGCGGCACCGTGGTGGCCGTCAACGGCATCCCGCGCGGGCGGCCGATTCCGGGCGAGGACTTCTACCAGGCGGTGCTGCGCATCTTCCTGGGCGAACATCCGGTGGACCGCGAACTCAAGCGCGGCCTGCTGGGCGGCTGAATCCGCAACGCCGCCGGCGCAACGCTCGCCGGCGTTTTATGACCTCCCCGGGCGCGATCCGTCCGGCTTTCAGAACGGGAGACTCTCTTCTCATGCACGCTCGTAAAACCGCACTGACCCTGGCCGTTGCCGCCATCGCCTCGGTGGCTTCCGTGGCGCACGCGCAAAGCTTTCCGACCAAGCCGATCCGCCTGATCATTCCGTTCGCGCCGGGTGGCACCACCGACATCGTGGGCCGTGGCGTGGCCGACCAGATGAGCCGCATCCTCGGCCAGCCCGTGGTGGTGGAAAACCGCGCTGGCGGGGGCGGTTCGATCGGCGCCGACGCCATCGCCAAGGCCCCGCCGGATGGCTACACCATCGGCATCTCCACGGTTTCGACCATGGCCGTGAACCCGGCCTGCAACCCGAAGCTGTCGTACGACCCGATCAAGGACTTCAAGCCCATCACGAACGTGGCCAACGTGGCCAACGTGATCGCCGTGAACCCGAACTTCCCGGCCAAGGACTACAAGGAGTTCCTGGCCGTGCTGAAGGCCAATCCGGGCAAGTACTCGTATGCGTCGTCGGGCACCTGCGGCTTCGGCCACATGCTGGGCGAGCAGTTCAAGGTCTCGACCAAGACGTTCATGGTGCACATTCCGTACCGTGGCGCAGGCCCGGCGCTGAACGACGTGCTGGCCGGCCAGGTACCGATCATGGTGGACAACCTGCCGTCGTCGATGCCCTACATCAAGGCCGGCAAGCTGCGCGCGCTGGTGGTGGCGTGGGACAAGCGCGTGGACGGCCTGCCCAACGTGCCGACCTTCGGCGAAATGGGCCTGAAGGAGCCGAATGACCCGGCCTGGTACGGCCTGGTGGCCCCCGCCGGCACGCCGGRCGACGTGATCGCCAAGCTGAACGCGGCGGCCGTCAAGGCGCTGCAGGACAAGGACTTCGTCCAGCGCCTGCGCACGGCTGGCGCCGAGCCGTCGGGCAACACCCCGGCCCAGCACGCCGCCGAGATCAAGAAGGAATTCGACAAGATGAAGACGCTTGTGAAGGTGCAGAACATCAAGCTGGAGCAGTAAGTACGCCCAAGTGGCCCTTCAGGACCACGAGTTTTGCTCCCTCTCCCCTCAGTGGGAGAGGGTCGGGGAGAGGGGTGGTCCAGCATGCGACCACATCAAGCGGAGCCTTCGGTGTGTTCCAGCATGCAGGCTCCGGCCAGCGCCTGCCCTCTCTCCCGGCCTCTCTCCCAGAGGGAGAGAGGCGCAAACCGCAGCACCGGCGCGAATCGGCATAAAATCCGGGGTCATYACCCCAGCCGTCCRYCAGCCATGTCCCACCGCTTCGATGCCGTCCTGCCCGCGCCTTTCGGCAAGATCGGCGTGCGTGCCGATGGCGAGCACGTCCACGAAATCGTCTACCTGCCCGACAGCTTCGAGCTGATTGCCCCGGCCAGCGCCCTCGCGCGCCGCGTGGCCGCGCAGCTGGACGCCTACTACGCCGACCCCGACACCGTGTTCGACCTGCCGCTGGCCCATCGCGGCACCGCGTTCCAGCGCAAGGTCTGGGACGCCATCTCGGCCGTGCCGCGTGGCGGCCTGACCACCTACGGCACCATCGCCAAGCGCCTGCAAAGCATGCCGCGTGCCGTGGGGCAGGCGTGCGGGCAGAACTGGTTCCCCGTGGTCATTCCCTGCCATCGCGTGGTGGCCGCCAACGGGCTGGGGGGCTTCGCCCATCATGGCGAGGAAGGCTTCCATCTCGGCGTGAAGCGCTGGCTGCTGCGCCACGAGGGCGCGATGCTGCTATGAGCGAGGTTGTGCACGCCGAGGCCCCGGCCGGCACCGATCCCAGCGCCGATCTCGCGCTGGTCGATCGCTTCTGCGACGCGCTGTGGCTGGAAGACGGCCTGTCGCGCAACACCATCGACGCCTATCGCCGCGACCTCGCCCTGCTGGCACGCTGGCTCCACGGCGCCGCCCACGGCAAGCTGCTGGGCGTGGACGACACCCTGCTGTCCGCCTACTTCGCCGCGCGCCATCTGGAGACACGGGCCTCGTCGGCCAACCGGCGGCTCACSGTGTTCCGCCGCTTCTACCAGTGGGCGCTGCGCGAGCACATGATCCAGGCCGATCCGTGCCTGCTGCTGCGGCCCGCCAAACAGCCGCCGCGCTTCCCGAAGACGCTCTCCGAAGCCCAGGTCGAGGCCCTGCTCGAAACCCCCGATACCGACACCCCGCTGGGGCTGCGCGACCGCACCATGCTCGAGCTGATGTAYGCGAGCGGGCTGCGCGTGTCCGAGCTGACCAACATGAAGACCGTGGAAATCGGCCTGAACGAGGGCGTGGCGCGCATCGTGGGCGGCAAGGGCAACAAGGAGCGGCTGGTGCCGTTCGGCGCGCAGGCCGGCGACTGGCTGCGYCGCTACCTGGCCGAGTCGCGCCCCGCSCTGCTGGCCGGGCGCCCCTGCGACGCGCTGTTCGTCACGCAGCGCGGCGAAGGCATGACGCGCCAGACCTTCTGGCACCTGATCAAGAAGCACGCGCGCGAAGGCGGCATCCATGCGCCGCTTTCGCCACATACGCTGCGGCACGCGTTCGCCACGCACCTGCTGAACCATGGCGCCGACCTGCGCGTGGTGCAGCTGCTGCTGGGCCATGCCGATATCTCCACCACGCAGATCTACACGCACGTGGCGCGCGAGCGCCTGCGCGAGCTGCATCTCCACCACCATCCGCGCGGCTAACCCCCTGCCGCGCCGCGCCTCATGAGCAAAGCGAAACACATCTCCGAGACCCCCGCCACGCAGATGCTGCGCCGGCATGGCGTGGATTTCGGCGAGCATCCCTATGAATATGTCGACCACGGCGGCACCGGCGAGTCTGCCCGCCAGCTGGGCGTGCCCGAGCACGACGTGGTCAAGACCCTGGTCATGGAGGACGAGCGCGCGCAGCCGCTGATCGTGCTGATGCATGGCGATTGCTCGGTCTCGACCAAGAACCTGGCGCGGCAGATTGGCTGCAAGAGCGTGCAGCCGTGCAAGCCCGAGGTGGCGCAGCGCCACAGTGGCTTCATGGTCGGCGGCACGTCGCCGTTCGGCACGAAGAAGCGGATGCCGGTCTATGTGGAGGCCGGCGTGCTGGCGCTGGAGCGGATCTATATCAACGGCGGGCGGCGCGGCTATCTGGTCAGCATCGCGCCGGAGGTGCTGACGCGGCTGCTGGAGGCCAAGCCGGTCGAGTGCGCCCTGCCGGACTGAAATCGGATTGAATCGGGGCTGACCCGAGCCTGACTGACACGGACGGGCGCGCTACAATCGCGCCAGCCTGAAACCCCCAAAAAGATTCCCCTGCAATGGTCAACCTGCTATTCGCCGTCGTCGCCTACCTGATCGGGTCRGTGTCCTTTGCCGTCGTGGTCAGCAAGCTCATGGGCCTGCCGGACCCGCACAGCTATGGCTCGGGCAACCCCGGCGCCACCAACGTGCTGCGCACGGGCAACAAGAAGGCGGCCATCCTGACGCTGATTGGGGACGGCCTGAAGGGCTGGTTCGCGGTCTGGCTGGCCCGGCACTTCGGCCCGGGCTACGGGCTGGAGGATTCGGGCGTGGCGCTCGCGGCGCTGGGCGTGTTCCTGGGCCACCTGTTCCCGGTGTTCCACCGYTTCGCGGGTGGCAAGGGCGTGGCCACGGCCGCCGGCATCCTGTTCGCGATCCATCCGCTGCTGGGCGCCGGCACGCTGGCCACCTGGCTGATCATCGCGTTCTTCTTCCGCTATTCGTCGCTGGCCGCGCTGGTGGCGGCCATCTTCGCGCCGTTCTTCTATGTGCTGATGTTCGGCGTGGATATCATCACCGGCGCGGTCTTCGTGATCGGCGTGCTGCTGGTGGTGCGCCACCGCCAGAACATCGCCAAGCTGCTGGCCGGCAAGGAAAGCCGGATCGGCGAGAAGAAGAAGGCTGGCTGAGGGCACCTCGCCAGCCTGACCGCTACTGTCCGTTACTGACCGTTACGCGGCCTGCGCCAGCGCCGCGAACGGGAACACCATCTCCACCCGCAGGCCGCCGTCGGGCCGGTTGAGCAGCATCAGCCGCCCGCCGCCCTGCCGCACCAGGCGGTCCACGATGGCCAGGCCGAGTCCCGAGTGGGCATTGCCRCCACGCGCCGGGTCCAGCCGCACGAATGGCAGCGTCACGCGCTCCATCGCCTCTTCCGGAATCCCGGGTCCCTGATCTTCCACCGTCAGCCGCCAGCCGTCCGGCCCCCGTGCCGTCGCCACGCAGACGGGCGGCGCGCCATAGGCATAGGCGTTGTCGACAAGATTGCCGATGATGCGATCGAGCTGGGTGGCGATCATCCGGAAGCCCTCGCCAGCGGCCAGTTCCAGCACCACGGTGCGGTCCTGCTCCTGCAGCGACAGCGCCAGTTCGCCGATGCGCTTGTCCACCGGCACCGGGCGGGCGGTSGGCTCGCTGCTCTGGGCGAAGCTCAGGAACTGTTCGACGATCGCCGCCATGGAGTCCACGTCGCGGGTSACGCCGGCCGCCGCCTTGGGGTCGGACAGCATCTCGGCACGCAGCCGCAGCCGCGCCAGCGGCGTCTTCAGGTCGTGGGCGATGCCGGCCAGCATCGTATTGCGCTCCTGGTCGATGCGCGCGAGGTCCGCCACCATCCGATTGAAACGCACGATCAACTGGCGCAGCTCATGCGGCCCGCGCTCGCGCAGCGGCTTGACCGCATGCTGGCGGGAAAGCTGCTCGGCGGCCTCGGCCATGTCGCGCACCGGGCGCTGGATCTGCCACGCAATCAGCAGCGCGAAGATGATCGCCACCCCCACCACCAGCACCACGCCGGGCACCATGCGGTTGTCGGGCGGCGGATTGTGCACGAACAGAATCGGCATGGCGATCCACTGCGCGCGCGTGGGCAGCTTGATCCAGAGGCGCGGCGTGGTCTCGTCCTCCAGGCGGATCTGCGTGCCGGCGGGCAGCTGGCGCACGAACTGCTCCACCAGCCGGCGCGGCCGGCCGGGCGCCGGATCGGCCGAATGCTCGTCGGCCTCGGCGGTATCGGCCACCTCGACCAGGCTCGGCAGCGCCACCGGCGGCTTCGCGTCCAGCGCGCGCTCGATACTCTTCAGCTGGAACATCATCTGCTCCACCGAATAGTCGATCTGCTGCTGCCGGCGGTCCATGCGCAGGATGGCCAGCCACGAGAAATGGCTGATGAACAGCACGGCCGCAATCAGCAGCGCCATGCGGCCGAACAGGGTGTCGATCCTCAGCTTCATTGCGGAATGCTGTCCTCGGCTTCGTCAGGCACGAAGGTGTAGCCCCGGCCCCGTACGGTCTGGATATAGCGCGGACGCTGSGCGTCCTCGTCGAGCAGGCGGCGCAGGCGCCAGATCTGCACGTCGATGCCGCGGTCGCTGATGCCGCTGGCACTGCCGTACATCAGCTCGACGATGCGTTCGCGCGAGAGCACTTCCAGCGGGTGGGACAGCAGCAGCTTGAGCAGCGCGAACTCGGTATCGCTGATCTGCACCGACTGGTCGTTGCGCAACAGCGTGCGCAGCCGGAAATTGACGCGGAACGGGCCGAACGCCACCGATTCGCGGTCCTCGGGCGCGGCGGCCGGGCGCGCCAGCTTGCGCCGCAGCACCGCGTTGATGCGCGCCAGCAGCTCGCGCGGCGAGAACGGCTTGCCGAGGTAGTCGTCGGCGCCGATCTCCAGCCCGACGATGCGGTCGATCTCGTCGCTGCGCGCCGTGAGCAGGATCACCGGGATGTCGTCGTTCTTGGCGCGCAGGTTGCGCAGCGCGGTCAGGCCGTCCACCTTCGGCATCATCAGGTCGAGCACGATCAGCGCCGGCCGCTCGCGCTCGAGGCGGGCCTGGAGGCCATCGCCATCGTGCAGGACCGAGACGGCAAAGCCCTGGCTGGTCAGGTACTCGCGCAGGAGGTCGCGCAGTTCGGGATCGTCGTCGACGACGAGGATCTGGGTAGGCTGGTTCGTTCGCATAGCCACATGATAGTCAGGCCGGCAGCGCCAGATGGCGATTTACCCCGACCGTTTTGTTTCCGGAGGTTACACCCGGCGCCATCGTAATCCGATGTAATAAAAGCGGGACGCCACGAAACAGGTGGGATGGCGGCGGCACATTATCCTTCAGGCCATGGCACCGCAGCCGTGCCCGCCTGCGGCATACTGCTGCAACTTCGCCGTCATATGGGGTCATTTGCCCCGATATGCCGAGCAAGCCCGTTGGTACGCCCTTCGTCGTGCCGTCCCCAGGATTCCCGGTCTATGTCCAGCCCCGAACAAGGTCAATCTCTTCCGCCCTCCCCGCCGCGCCGCCCCGGCCCGGCCCGCCGCCGCACCTGGATCGCCGTGGCCGTCATCGTCGTGCTGGCCGGCGTCGGCTGGTACTGGCACAGCCACCGGCAGGCCGCGCAGGAGGCCGGCGCGGCCACCGGCGGCGCCAGCGGCCCCGGCGCGGGTCGCCGCATGGGTGCCAGCGGCCCAGGGGGCCCGGGCGGCCCGGGCGCGCAACCGCGTTCGCCCGTGGTGGTCAACACGGTGGCCCGGCGTGACATGGACGTGGTGCTCAACGGCCTGGGCAACGTGACGCCGGTGACCAATGTCACCGTGCGCGCCCAGGTCTCGGGCCCGCTGCTGAAGGTGCTGTTCAAGGAAGGCCAGATGGTCAAGGCCGGCGACGTGCTGGCGGAGATCGACCCGCGCCCGTTCCAGGCCACGCTCGACCAGGCCGTGGGCCAGCTCGCGCGGGACCAGGCGCTGCTCCAGAACGCCCGGCTGGACCAGCAGCGCTACAAGACGCTGCTGGCGCAGGACTCCATCTCCAAGCAGCAGGTGGATACCCAGGACGCGCTGGTGCGCCAGTACGAGGGCACCGTGAAGACCGACCAGGGCAATGTGGATAACGCCCGCATCCAGCTCGGCTATACCAGGATCGTGGCGCCCAACTCGGGCCGCATCGGCCTGCGGCAGGTGGACCCGGGCAACATCGTCGGCACCRGCGACACCAACGGCATCGCGCTGATCACCCAGATCCAGCCGATTGCCGTGCTCTACACCATTCCCGAAGACAACCTGCCGGCCGTGCTGAAGAAGCTCAACGCCGGCGAGAAGCTGCCGGTGCAGGCGTGGGACCGCCAGGTGCGCAACCAGCTTGGCGAAGGCACGCTGCTGACCACCGACAACCAGATCGACACCACCACGGGCACGGTCAAGCTCAAGGCCATCTTCCCGAACACGGACGGCATGCTGTTCCCGAACCAGTTCGTGAACGTGCGCACGCGCGTGGACACGCTGGTGGACGCCACCGTGATCCCGGTGGCCGCCATCCAGCGCGGCCAGCAGGGCACCTTCGTCTACGTGGTGGGCGATGACAACCAGGTGAAGGTGCAGGTGGTCACGCTGGGGCCGACCGATGGCGCCCAGACCGCCGTCATGAAAGGATTGGAGCCGGGCCAGCGCGTGGTCGTGGACGGCGCCGACCGCCTCAAGGAAGGCATGATCGTGGAAGCCGTGGACCCGGCCGCGCGTGCCGCCGCCACCACGCCGGCCAGTTCGCCGCGCGGGCGTGGCCGGCGCCATGGCGGTGCCAGCGGCCCGCACGCCGGGGCCAGCGATGCCTCCGGAGCGGYTGGGGCGATGGGCGCCTCCGGCGCCGCAGCCGAGCGCCGGCGCCCCCGKGACGSCGACACCAATCCGAACCCGACCACGAACACGCCGGCCAACCCCACCGGCACCGTCGGCCAACGGCCGCAGCAGTAAGCACGGCGACGCACCCGAGACGGCATGAATCCCTCACGCATCTTTATCGAACGGCCGGTGGCCACGGCACTGCTGATGCTGGCCATCCTGCTGTCCGGGCTGGTGGCGTACCGGCTGCTGCCGCTGTCCGCGCTGCCGGAGGTGGATTACCCGACCATCCAGGTCACCACGCTCTACCCGGGCGCCAGCCCGGACGTCATGACCTCCTCGGTCACGGCGCCGCTGGAGCGCCAGTTCGGCCAGATGCCGGGGCTCAAGCAGATGTCGTCGTCGTCCTCTGGCGGCGCGTCGGTCATCACGCTGCAGTTCGAGCTGTCGCTGTCGCTGGACGTGGCCGAGCAGCAGGTGCAGGCCGCCATCAATGCGGGCGGCAACCTGCTGCCCTCGGACCTGCCCATGCCGCCGGTCTACAGCAAGGTCAATCCGGCCGATGCGCCGATCATGACGCTGGCGATGACCTCGGACACCCTGCCCCTGCCCAAGCTGCAGGACATGGTGGACACCCGCGTGGGCGCCAAGATCTCGCAGATCCAGGGCGTGGGGCTGGTCACCATCAGCGGCGGGCAGCGCCCCGCCGTGCGCATCCAGGCCAATCCCACCGCGCTGGCCGCGCTGGGCATGTCGATCGACGACCTGCGCACCGCCATCGGCAGCGCCAACGTGAACGGCGCCAAGGGCAGCTTCGACGGCCCCGCGCGCGCCTCCACCATCGACGCCAACGACCAGCTCCGCTCCGCCGACGAATACCGCCAGATCATCATCGGCTACCAGAACGGCGCGCCGATCCGCATCACCGACGTGGCCGACATCGTCGACGGCCCCGAGAACAGCCGGCTGGCCGCCTGGGCCAACAGCAAGCCGGCCATCGTGCTGAACATCCAGCGCCAGCCCGGCGCCAACGTGATCGAGGTGGTGGACCGCATCAAGACGCTGCTGCCGCAGCTGCAGGCGGCGCTGCCGGCCTCGGTGCACGTGCAGTTGCTGACCGACCGCACCACCACCATCCGCGCCTCGGTCAAGGATGTGCAGTTCGAGCTGCTGCTGGCCATCGCGCTGGTGGTGATGGTGATCTTCGTCTTCCTGCGCAACATCCCGGCCACCATCATCCCGGGCGTGGCGGTGCCGCTCTCGCTGGTCGGCACCTTCGGCGTGATGTACATGGCCGGCTTCTCGATCAACAACCTGACGCTGATGGCGCTGACCATCGCCACCGGCTTCGTGGTGGATGACGCCATCGTGATGATCGAGAACATCATGCGCTACATCGAGGAAGGCGATTCCCCGATGGCTGCGGCGCTCAAGGGCTCCAAGCAGATCGGCTTCACCATCATCTCGCTGACCTTCTCGCTGGTGGCCGTGCTGATCCCGCTGCTGTTCATGGGCGATGTGGTCGGCCGGCTGTTCCGCGAGTTCGCCATCACGCTGGCGGTGTCGATCCTGATCTCGGCCGTGGTGTCGCTGACGCTGACGCCGATGATGTGCGCGCGCCTGCTGCGCCACGTGCCCGAGGAGGAACTGCCGCGCTTCCATCGTGCCACGGGCCGCTTCTTCGACAACGTGATCCACCGCTACGGCCAGGCGCTGGAGTGGGTGCTGGACCGCCAGACCGCCACGCTGGTGGTGGCCGTGGGCACGCTGGTGCTGACCGGCCTGCTCTATATGCTGGTGCCGAAGGGCTTCTTCCCGGTGCAGGACACCGGCGTGATCCAGGCCATCACCGAGGCCTCGCAGACCACCTCGTTCGCGGCGATGGGCCGCAAGCAGGAGGCCGTGCAGAAGGTGATCCTGCAGGACCCGGCGGTGGCCAGCGTCTCGTCGTTCATCGGCGTGGATGGCACCAACACCACGCTCAACGCCGGGCGCATGCTGATCAACCTCAAGCCCAAGGCCGACCGGGACAGCATGGCGGTGGTCACGCAGCGGCTCCAGGACGCCGTGCAGCAGCTGGGCGGCGTCTCGCTCTACACCCAGCCGGTGCAGGACCTGACCATCGAGGACCGCGTCTCGCGCACGCAGTACCAGTTCACCGTGGAAGACCCGGACCCGGCCACGCTGGCCGAATGGGTGCCCAAGCTGGTGGAGCGCCTGCGTCAGGAACCCGAACTGCGCGACGTGGCGAGCGACCAGCAGAACAACGGCCTGCGCGCCTATGTGGACATCGACCGGGACGCCGCCGCGCGGTTCGGCATCACCACGGCCGTGATCGACAGCGCACTCTACAGCGCCTTCGGCCAGCGGCTGGTGTCGACCATCTTCACGCAGTCCAGCCAGTACCGCGTGGTGCTGGAGACCATGCCGCAGTTCCGCACCAGCCCGCAGTCGCTGGCCGAGCTGCGCCTGCCGTCGTCGTCGGGCGGGCAGGTGCCGCTGGGCGCCATCGCCCGCATCAGCGAGCGCACCGGCCAGTTGGTGATCAACCATCAGGGCCAGTTCCCGGCCGCGACGGTCTCGTTCAACCTGGCCCCGGGCGAGTCCCTGGGCGCCGCCGTGGACAAGATCACGCAGATCGAGAAGGAGCTGAACCTGCCGATCTCGATGGTCACCGAGTTCCAGGGCGCCGCGCTGGCCTTCCGCGCCTCGCTCTCCAACACGCTGTGGCTGATCCTGGCCGCCGTGATCACGATGTACATCGTGCTGGGCGTGCTCTACGAGAGCACGATCCACCCGGTGACCATCCTGTCCACGCTGCCCTCGGCCGGCGTGGGGGCGCTGCTGGCGCTGCTGGTCTCGGGGCAGGACATCGGCATCATCGCGATCATCGGCATCATCCTGCTGATCGGCATCGTCAAGAAGAACGCCATC
Source organism: Cupriavidus sp. KB_39 (assembly GCF_052114485.1). NCBI lineage: Bacteria > Pseudomonadati > Pseudomonadota > Betaproteobacteria > Burkholderiales > Burkholderiaceae > Cupriavidus > Cupriavidus sp. KB_39. The sequence continues at coordinate 35,851 of NZ_JBFREV010000025.1, read as the reverse complement.
ATGATGATCGACTTCGCGCTCGAGGCCGAGCGTGAGGGCGGCATGGCGCCGCGCGACGCCATCTTCCAGGCCTGCCTGCTGCGCTTCCGCCCGATCCTGATGACGACCATGGCCGCCCTGCTGGCCGCCCTGCCGATGATGCTGGGCACGGGCATCGGCTCCGAGCTGCGCCGGCCGCTGGGCGTGACGATGGTCGGCGGCCTGCTGGTCAGCCAGGTGCTGACGCTGTTCACCACGCCGGTGATCTACCTGGCATTCGACAGCGTGGCGATGCGGCTCAAGGGGTGGCGCAAACGCCGCTTCGGCGATCCCGACGACGGTGGCGACGGTGGCGACAACGAGGACGCCCATCGTCCCCGCCCGAACCCGAATCCGAACGCGAACCCGCAGGAGCCGCACGCCTGATGAACCTGTCGGCCGCCTTCATCCAACGCCCGGTTGCCACCGCGCTGCTGACCATCGGCATCCTGCTGGCGGGCCTCGCGGCGTTCCGGCTGCTGCCGGTCTCGCCGCTGCCGCAGGTGGACTTCCCGACCATCTCGGTCTCGGCGTCGCTGCCCGGCGCCAGCCCCGAGACCATGGCGGCCACCGTGGCCACGCCACTGGAGCGCGCGCTGGGCACCATCGCTGGGGTGACCGAGATCACCTCCAGCAGCTCGCTGGGCTCCACGCGGGTGACGCTGCAGTTCGACCTCTCGCGTGACATCGACGGCGCCGCGCGGGACGTGCAGGCGGCCATCAACGCCTCACGCGGGACGCTGCCGACCAGCCTGCCGAACAATCCGACCTATCGCAAGGTCAACCCGGCCGACGCGCCGATCATGATCATCGGGCTGACCTCGCCCACCATGACGCGCGGCCAGCTCTACGACGCCGCCTCGACCATCCTCTCCCAGAAACTGTCGCAGGTGGAGGGCGTGGGCCAGGTGACGATTGGCGGCGCCTCGCTGCCGGCGGTGCGGGTGGAGCTGAACCCCACGGCGCTGAACAAGTACGGCATCTCGCTGGAAGACGTGCGCAACACGATCTCGGCCACCAACGCCAACCGCCCGCTCGGCGTGCTCGAGAACAACGTCAACAACTGGCAGGTCTACGCCAACGACCAGGCGATGACGGCCAAGGACTACATGCCGCTGATCGTGCGCTACGCCACGCCGGGCACGTATTCGTCCGCCTCGGCCGGCGCGCTGATTGCCAGCACGGCCAACGCCACGGCCGGCGGCGGGGTGAGCACCAAGACCGTCAACGGGATCACCACTACCACCATCACCACCAGCAGCGGCACCACCACCGTCAGCTCGGGCGCCACGGGCGGCAACAGCGCCGCCGCCGGCCCCAACGCCTTCGCGGTGCCGATCCGGCTCCAGGACGTGGCCAGCGTGGTGGATTCGGTGCAGGACATCCGCAATGCCGGCTCGGCCAACGGCAAGCCGTCGGTGCTGCTGGTGCTGAACCGCTCGCCCGGCGCCAACATCATCGAGACCGTGGACCGCGTCAACGAGATGCTGCCGCAGCTGCGCAAGATGATCCCGGCCAGCATCTCGATGGACGTGATGATGGACCGCACGCCCACCATCCGCGCCTCCCTGCGCGAGGTGGAGCACACGCTGATGATCTCGGTGGCGCTGGTGATCATGGTGGTGTTCCTGTTCCTGCGCAACGTGCGCGCCACGCTGATCCCGAGCGTGGCCGTGCCGGTGTCGCTGGTCGGCACGTTCGCCGTGATGTACCTGTGCGGGTTCTCGCTCAACAACCTGTCGCTGATGGCGCTGACGATTGCCACCGGCTTCGTGGTCGATGACGCCATCGTGGTGCTGGAGAACATCTCGCGCCATATCGAGAATGGCATGAAGCCGCGCGCGGCCGCCCTGCGCGGGGCGCGCGAGGTGGGCTTCACGGTGTTGTCGATGAGCCTGTCGCTGATCGCCGTGTTCATCCCGCTGCTGATGATGGGCGGCATCGTGGGCCGGCTGTTCCAGGAGTTCGCCATCACGCTGTCGGTGGCCATCCTGGTCTCGCTGGTCGTGTCGCTGACCACCACGCCGATGATGTGCGCGCGGCTGCTGCGCCCCGTGGACGAGCACAAGGCCAGCCAGGGCCGCTTCTACCGGGCCAGCGAGCGCGTGTTCAACTGGATGCACGACCGCTACGCGCGTTCGCTGGACTTCGCGCTGCGGCACGGCAAGCTGGTCTGGGTGATCCTGCTGGCCACCATGGCGCTGAACGTCTGGCTCTACGTGGTCGTGCCGAAGGGCTTCTTCCCGCAGCAGGACACCGGCCGGCTGATCGGCTTCATCCGCGCTGACCAGGCCACCTCGTTCCAGGCCATGCGCGGCAAGCTCGACAACTTCATCAAGATCGTCCAGTCCGATCCGGCCGTGGTCAACGTCACCGGCTTCACCGGCGGCTCGCAACGCAACACGGGGCAGATGTTCGTGACGCTGAAGCCGCTGAACGAGCGCAAGGAGTCCGCCGACGCCATCATCGCCCGGCTGCGCCTGAAGCTGGCCAGGGAGCCCGGCGCCAACCTCTACCTGCAATCGGTGCAGGACATCCGCGTGGGTGGGCGCCAGAGCAGTTCGCAGTACCAGTTCACGCTCCAGTCCGACGACCTGGAGACGCTGCGCACCTGGGAGCCCAAGGTGCGCGCGGCGATCTCGAACATCAAGGGGATCGAGGATGTGGATACCGATACCAACGACAAGGGCCTGCAGACCTCGGTGATCATCGACCGGGACACCGCCTCCAAGCTCGGCGTCACCGCCCAGCAGGTGGATGCGGTGCTCAACGACGCCTTCGGCCAGCGGCTGGTCTCCACGATCTACCACCCGCTGAACCAGTACCGCGTGGTGATGGARCTGAGCCCGGAGTACCTGCAGGGGCCGCATGCGCTGCAGGACATCTACGTGGTCACCGGTAACGGCCGGCGGGTGCCGCTCTCGGCCTTCGCGCGCGTCACGCCGACCAGCACGCCGCTCGGCGTGAACCACCAGGGCCAGTTCGCCGCCTCCACGATCTCGTTCAACCTGGCCGAAGGGTTCTCGCTGTCGGAGGCCACCGACGCCATCCGCCAGGCGYTGGCCAAGATCGGCGCCCCGGAGACGCTCCAGGCCAACTTCCAGGGCGGCGCCAAGGCGTTCCAGGACTCGCTCAAGAGCCAGCCCTACCTGATCCTGGCCGCGCTGATCACCATCTACATCGTGCTCGGCATCCTGTACGAGAGCTACGTGCACCCGCTGACCATCCTGTCCACGCTGCCCTCGGCCGGGGTGGGCGCGCTGCTGGCGCTGCTGCTGTTCAAGACCGAATTCAGCATCATCGCGCTGATCGGCGTGATCCTGCTGATCGGCATCGTCAAGAAGAACGCGATCATGATGATCGACTTCGCCATCGACGCCGAGCGCAATGAGGGCATGAGCCCGCGCGAGGCGATCTATCGCGCCTGTCTGCTGCGCTTCCGGCCGATCCTGATGACGACCATGGCCGCGCTGCTGGGCGCGGTGCCGCTGGCCATCGGCCGGGGYGACGGCGCCGAGCTGCGCGCGCCGCTCGGCATCTCGATTGTCGGCGGCCTTGTGGTGAGCCAGTTGCTGACGCTCTACACCACGCCCGTGGTCTACCTCACGCTCGACCGCTGGCGCCTGCGCGTGCAGGCATGGCGCGCCCGCCGCCAGCGCCACGGCCAACGCCCGGACGCCGCGCCGCGGCTGGAATCCTGACCTCCATGATGAAGATGAACCGCCCCCTTTCGCTGCCCGGCGCCTCCGCCATCGCCCTGGCCTGCATGGTCCTGGCCGGCTGCGCCGTCGGCCCCGACTACCAGCGCCCCGATGCGCCCGTCCCCAAGGCATTCAAGGAGGCCAGCGAGGCCATGCCGGGCTGGACCGGCGACTGGAAGACCGCCGAGCCGCAGGACGCCACGGCGCGCACCGACTGGTGGCGCGTGTTCGGCGACCCGGCGCTCGACGACCTGATGGCGCAGGTGCAGATCTCGAACCAGAACATCAAGGCGGCCGAGGCGCAGTACCGGCAGGCCACCGCCTCGCTGCAGGCCGCGCGCGCGGGCTTCTTCCCGGTGATCGGTGCGTCCGCCGGCCTCTCGCGCGGCGCCAGCAGCACCGGCGGCCGYATCACCAACGGCCAGAACGCCACGCTATCCGCCAGTTGGGAGATCGACGTCTGGGGCCGCATCCGCCGTCAGGTGGAGAGCGCCCAGGCCGGCGCGCAGGCCAGCCAGGCCGATCTGGCCGCCACGCTGCTCTCCACGCAGGCCACGCTGGCGCAGAGCTACTTCCTGCTGCGCATTGCGGATTCACAGCGCGCGCTGCTCGACCGCACCGTGGCCGACTACGAGAAGTCGCTGCTGCTGGTGCGCAACCAGTACCAGGCCGGCACGGCGCAGCGTTCGGACGTGTTGCAGTCGGAAACCCAGTTGAAGAGTGCGCAGGCGCAGCAGATCGACATCCAGATCACGCGCGCGCAACTGGAACACGCCATCGCGGTGCTGGTCGGCAAGCCGCCGGCAGACCTGACCATGGCCGTGGTCGAGGTGGACGACGCCATTCCCAACGTGCCGGTGGCTGTGCCATCGACGCTGCTGGAGCGCCGGCCTGACATCGCGGCGGCGGAGCGGCGCATGGCCTCGGCCAATGCCGATATCGGCGTGGCGCAGGCGGCGTACTACCCCACCCTGTCGCTGTCGGCCACGGGCGGGCTGACGGCGGGCACGCTGGCGCGCTGGCTGTCCTTGCCGGACCGCGTGTGGTCCGTCGGCGCCGGGCTGGCCGGCACTGTGTTCGATGGTGGCCTGCGCGGCGCGGCCAAGGCGCAGGCCGTGGCGGCGTATGACCAGACCGTGGCCAACTATCGCCAGACCGTGCTGGGCGCGTTCCAGGAGGTGGAAGACAACCTCGCCGCCGCGCGGCTGCTGGGGCAGGAAGCCACCGTGCAGAACGACGCGCTGCGTTCCGCGCGCGAGGCGCTGGCGCTGGTCAACAATCGCTACAAGGCCGGCACGGCCGGGCTGCTCGATGTGCTGACCGCGCAAACCGCCGCCTACACGGCCGAACGCACGGCGCTGTCGATCACGGGCCGCCAGTACACGGCGGCCGTCACGCTGATCGCCGCGTTGGGCGGCGGCTGGCAYGCGGAGGGGACGGACACGGCGCAGGCGCCGCAGCCTGCCGCGCAACCGACCCCGCAACCCGCGCCCCAGTAATCAACGCTGCTGGTACCGCGCCGGCGCGAGCGGCAAGGGCTGCTGCCGCACGCGCTCGCGCAGCCAGGTGGCGGCCTTGCCGAGCGGGCGCTGCTTGTGCCAGACCAGCTCCATCGCCACCGGCCAGTCCTGGTCCTGGAAGGCCAGCCGGGGCGATACCAGCGTGGCCGCCGCCGGCGAACTGGCGGCGATGTGCCACGGCACGAAGGCCCAGCCCAGCCGCCGCTTGACCAGTTCGACGATCACCCACTGGCTCTCCACCCACCAGACCTCGGCCGCCACGCGCAACCGCTTCTTCTCCTCGCTGTCGCTGCGCGTGGCCACCATCAGTTGGCGGTGGCGCTTCAATTCCTCGAAATCGACCTGCGCATGGGCGGCCAGCGGATGGTCGGGCGCGCAGATCACCGGCATCGGCACCCAGCCCAGCGCGTGGAAGGCCAGTTCGGGCGGCAGCACTTCCTGCCGCCACATGATGCCGAGGTCCGCGCACTGGCTCATCACCAGCCGGCTGACGTCCTCCATCAGCGGGAACAGCAGCTCCAGCTCCACGGCGGGAAAGCGTTGCGAGAACTCGTCCAGCAGCACGCCAAGCACTTCCTCGGGGTACAGCTCGTCCACGGCCAGCGTCAGGCGCGACTCCACGCCCTCGCCCAGGCTCATCGCCACGCCCCGGAAATGCTCGCAGCGCTCCAGGATCACGCGCGCCTCCACCAGCAGGCGCTCGCCAGCCGGCGTCAGCACCGGGTAGCGCGCGGTGCGGTCGAACAGCGCATTGCCGAGGTCGATCTCCAGATTGGCCACCGCCGCGCTGATCACCGACTGCGCCTTGCCGAGCTTGCGCGCCGCGCCCGAGAACGATCCACTCTCCGCGGCGGCTWCAAAGGCTTGCAGCTGGTCCAGGGACAGGCTCATGGGTACTCCTTTCATCACATCGACACGGAATCGACGCCCCACCGGCAGCGATCCATCTGTTTTGCCGATGGTATCCAACTTGTCCTAAGTTGTCCTGCCGATAGAATGGCCCCCATCGATCCCAAGGAGTTCCTGTCATGCGCACCACCGGAGACCGCATCCGCCATACCGTCGGCTTCGAGCTGATCGGCCTGCTGGCCTTCGCGCCGCTGGCCAGTTTGGTGTTCGGCTACGCCCTGCACCAGATGGGCCTGATTGGCGCCGTGGCGTCGCTGATCGCCGCGGTCTGGAACTACGTCTACAACCTGATGTTCGACAAGGCGATGCTGCGCTTCCGTGGGCAGCTGCGGAAGACGCCAGCCATCCGCGTGCTCCACGCCATCCTGTTCGAGGGCGGGTTGCTGCTGGTCTTCCTGCCGTCCGTGGCGTGGTATCTCGACATCAGTCTGGTCGATGCCTTCATCATGGACATCGCCGTGGCCGGCTTCTACATGGTCTACGCGCTGATCTACAACTGGGCCTACGATGCGATCTTTCCGATCCCGAACGCCACGCCGCGCGACTGCGCCGCCGACTGCCCCTGATAGATCCGAGCGTCGCTGAGACGCCAAGCCGACTTCACGGGYGAACTGGCACGTGAAGCGGCTGTTTTACGTCATCCAGCCGATGGCGGGCATGCGTTAACATGCTCGCCATGCCAAATCGTCCCGCCCTGCTTCGTCTCCCGCTGACGGCCGCCATCGCCGCCGTCGCCCTGCTCTCCACCGGCATCGCCGGAGCCCAGGCCAAACCCGCCAAGGCGGCGCAGGCCGTCAAAGCCACTGCATCGAAATCCGCCACGGTCCGCCGCGCGAGCGCCGACACCGTCGATCTGGCCGCCGCCCGCACCGGGCTGCCGGCATCGGTCACGGCCGCGCTGCGCCGGGCCAACGTGCCGCTCTCCGCCGCCAGCTTCTACGTGGTCAAGGTCGGCGCGCCGCAGGCCCGCGTGAGCTGGAACGCCGAGACGCCGATGAACCCGGCCTCGACCATGAAGGTGGTGACCACCTTCGCCGGCCTGCAGCTGCTGGGGCCGGACTACCGCTGGCTGACCTCGCTCTACGCCGATAGCGAACCCGCTGCCGACGGCACCATCCGGGGCAACGTCTACCTGCGCGGGCGCGGCGATCCCAAGCTGGTGCCCGAGGAGATGGCCAAGCTGGTGGCTTCGGCGCGCAACGCGGGCGCCACCACCATTGACGGCGACGTGGTACTCGACCGCAGCTTCTTCGCCGATGCCTCCGAAGGCACTTATACGATCGACGGCGAGTCCCAGCGCGCCTACAACGTCAATCCGGACGCGCTGCTGTACGCCTTCAAGACCCTGTCATTCACGATCACCCCGGACGCCGCCGGCCGCACCGTGGACGTGGCGGTCACGCCCGCGCTGGCGCAGTTGCGCGTGGAGAACCGCCTGACGCTGACCAACGGCCGCTGCGGCGACTGGCGCTCGCGCGCCACGCCCAACATCACCCCGCAGCCGGATGGCACCGTGGTGGCCTCGTTCGACGGCACCTATTCGAGCGACTGCGGCGAGCACGTGGTCAACCTCGCCACGCTGTCGCACAGCGATTTCATCTGGGGCGGCTTCGTGGCCGAATGGCAGGCGGCCGGTGGCCGCTTCGCCCACACGCCGGGGCTGCGCAGCGGCGCGGTGCCGCGTGGCGCGTTCCTGCTGTCGCGCCACTACGGCCAGCCGCTCGGCGACGTGGTGCGCGACATCAACAAGTTCTCGAACAACGTGATGGCGCGCCAGCTGTTCCTGACGATTGGCGCGGAGATGGACCGCAGCGGCCCGGCCAGCACGGCGCGTTCCGCGCAGGTGATCCGCCGCTGGCTGACACGCCAGGGGCTGGACATGCCGGGGCTGGTGCTCGACAACGGCTCGGGACTGTCGCGCGAGGAGCGCATCAGCGCCTATGACATGGCCCGGCTGCTCCAGCAGGCACTGGCCAGCGACGTCGGCTATACGCTGGTCGATTCCCTGCCCATCCTCGGCGTGGACGGCACGCTGCGCAACCGGCTCACGCGCGCCCACGCGGCGGGCAACGCCTACCTGAAGACCGGCACGCTGGCCGATGTGCGGGCGCTGGCCGGCTATGTCGATGCGACGAACGGCGGCCGCTACGTGGTGGTGGCGTACATCAACCACCCGAACGCCTCCGGCGCGCAGGCAGCGCACGATGCGTTGATGGAATGGGTGTTTCGCGGGGCGCCTTGAACAGGGTCGTGACGCATTGATGCGCCCGCCCTCTCCCCCGCCCCTCTCCCGGAGGGAGAGGGGAGAACACAGGGGGAAGATCGAAAGCCCTCGGTTTGCTCCCCCTCGCCCGCTTGCGGGAGAGGGGCCGGGGGAGAGGGTAGGCGCTGGCTATGCCTCGAACGCCGCCGCGGCCCGCCCGAGGCGGTCGCGTACCCCGTCCCAGAATGGGTGTTTCGCGGGGCGCCTTGAACAGGGTCGTGRCGCATTGATGCGCCCGCCCTCTCCCCCGCCCCTCTCCCGGAGGGAGAGGGGAGRACACAGGGGGAAGATCGAAAGCCCTCGGTTTGCTCCCCTCGCCCGCTTGCGGGAGAGGGGCCGGGGGAGAGGGTAGGCGCTGGCTATGCCTCGAACGCCGCCGCGGCCCGCCCGAGGCGGTCGCGTACCCCGTCCCAGTCGTGGGCGTCGGGGACTGGCTCGAACACGAGCCGGCTGAAACCTTCCTTGTCGAGCTTGCGCAGCAGGCCGTAGAGCGCCTGGGCATAGGCGTCCGGCGTGGCSGGKGCKGGCACGAACACGCAGCGCGGGTCGTTGCTGACCTGCGTGGCGCCGACCCAGGCGAGCCGGCCATCGCCCGGCAGCGCCGCCAGGTAGCGCGGCAGTTGATCSGGCGAAGCCAGCGTCAGCGGCGTGCGCGGTGCRTAGTGAGCCTTGAGCGTGCCCGAGGCGCGCGGCGCGGCGGCGTCGGGGGCCAGCGGCATCGTGCCGAGCACGTCGGCCATCATCGCCGCCGTGATCGCGCCGGGGCGCAGCAGCACCGGCCCGACCTCGTCGATGCGCGACAGATCGACGATCGACGATTCAATGCCGATATCCACCCCATCGCCCTCCAGCACGTAGACCGTGCCYTCGAACTCGTCCCGCACATGCTCGGCTGTGGTCGGGCTGACCTGCCCGAACTTGTTGGCCGAAGGCGCCGCAATGCCGCCCCGGCCGCGCCGGAAGCGCGACAGCAGCGCCTGCGCCACCGGGTGCGAGGGGCAGCGCAGCCCGAGGCTGTCCTGCCCGCCCGCCACCGCCGCCGGAATATGGGCGGCGCGCTTGAGAATGATCGTCAGCGGACCGGGCCAGAAGGCRTCGATCAGYTTTTGTGCCGCTTCCGGCACCTCCGCAGCCCAGTAGCCCACATCGGCGCCATCCACCACGTGGACGATCACCGGATGGTTCGACGGCCGGCCCTTGGCGGCGAAGATGCGCGCCACGGCTTCGGGGTTCTCGGCATCGGCGCCSAGCCCRTAGACGGTTTCCGTCGGRAAGGCGACGAGCTGGCCGGCCTCGAGCAGGCGGACGGCCTCATCCAGTTCGGCCGCCGTGGGCATGCGTGAAGACATCGGCAACCCTCAGACCGGGATATGGAGCGCCTGCGCGGCGGCGTTGAACGCCGCCTCGGCGGCAGCGGCCTGCTCGCCCACGCAGTTCACATGGCCCATCTTGCGCGACGGCCGCGCGTCGTTCTTGCCGTACAGGTGCAGCTTGGCGCCCGGCTGGCCGACGACCTCGTCCCAGGCCGGCGTGCGCTCCAGGCCGAACTCGAACCAGACATCGCCCAGCAGGTTCAGCATCTTGCCGGCCGAATGCTGGCGCGTGCTGCCCAGCGGCAGGCGGGCCATGGCGCGCACCTGCTGCTCGAACTGGCTGGTCTCGCAGGCGTCCATGGTGATGTGGCCCGAGTTGTGCGGGCGCGGCGCCATCTCGTTGGCGACCAGCGTGCCATCGGTCAGCACGAAGAATTCGATGCAGAGCACGCCGACGTAGCCCATCTCCGTCGTCACGGTGGCGGCGGCGGCGCGGGCGCGGTTGGCGATGTCGTCGGACACGCTCGACGAAGGCATGGTGGTCGAGAACAGGATGCCGTCCCGATGGACGTTCTCGGCCAGCGGCCAGGTGGCGGTGCTGCCGTCGGCGGCGCGGGCGGCCAGCACGGACACCTCGTAGGCCAGCGGCAGCATCTGCTCCAGCACGCACGGCACGTGCTGCATGGCGCGCCACGCGGCGCGCACGTCCTCGCGCGTCTTCACGCGGGCCTGGCCCTTGCCGTCGTAGCCCATGCGCGCGGTCTTGAGGATGCCCGGCAGCACGTTGTCCGGAATCTGGTCGACATCGGCATCGTGCTGGATCACCCAGTGCGGGGCCGGCGGCACGCCGGTGCGCTCGGCGCACGAGGCAAAGAACTTCTTCTCGCCGATGCGGTTCTGGGCAATCGACACACAGTAGCCGCGCGGCGCCACGAACGCGCCCAGTTGCTCCAGGCGGTCCAGCGACAGCGACGGCACGTTCTCGAACTCGGTACTCACCGCTTCGCAGAGCTGGCCCATCTCGGCCAGCGCCGCTTCGTCGGTATAGACCGCGCAGATATGCCGGTCCGCCACGGCACCGGCCGGGCTGTCCTGGTCCGGGTCCAGCACGCAGACGCGGTAGCCCATGGACTGCGCCGCATGGGTGAACATGCGGCCGAGCTGGCCGCCGCCGAGCATGCCGAGCCAGGCGCCGGGCAGGATCGGCGCGGTCGGGTTGTCCACGCCGAACTCGGCGCGCGACTCCGGCGTGTGGGCTTCGGACAGGTAGGGATGGATATCGGTCGGCATGCGGATCGGTTCCGGCGGCTTACTTATAGATAGAGAGAGGGACTGGGGCTCAGGCCGGCAGCGTCATGGCGCGCGCGGCCTCGGTCTGCTTCGCGCGGAACGCCTCGAGCGCGCTGGCCAGCGCGTCGTCGGTGGTGGCCAGCGTGGCGATGGCGTGCAGCGCCGCGTTGGCCGCGCCGGCTTCGCCAATGGCGAAGGTGGCCACCGGCACGCCCTTGGGCATCTGCACGATGGAGAGCAGCGAGTCCTCGCCGCGCAGGTACTTCGACGGCACGGGCACGCCGAACACCGGGACGATGGTCTTGGCGGCGATCATGCCCGGCAGGTGGGCGGCACCGCCGGCGCCGGCGATGATCGCCCGGATGCCCCGGCCGCGCGCCGACTCGGCGTAGCGGAACATGTCGTCGGCCATGCGGTGGGCGGAGACCACTTGTGCCTCGAACGCCACACCGAAATCCTTGAGCATGGCCACCGCGTGCTGCATCACGTCCCAGTCGGAACTGCTGCCCATCACCACGCCGACCACCGGCTTTGCTGCGTTGCTCACGATCTGTCCTTCCTAATGCGGTTAGGCGAGTGCTTCGCCGGTCAGGCGGGTCAACGCCTCACGGTACTTGTCGGCGGTCTTCTGCACCACGTCCTCGGGCAGCTTCGGCGCCGGGGCGGTCTTGGGCCACGGCTTGCCGTCGATGCGCACGGCTTCGAGCCAGTCGCGCACGAACTGCTTGTCGAACGACGGCGGGTTGGTGCCCACCTGGTACGAATCGGCCGGCCAGAAGCGCGACGAATCGGCGGTCAGCACCTCGTCCATCAGGGTCAGCGTGCCGTTGTCGTCCAGGCCGAACTCGAACTTGGTATCGGCGATGATGATGCCGCGCGTGGCGGCGAAGTCGGCCGCTTCCTTGTACAGGCGGATCGAGATGTCGCGCATCTGGGCAGCCAGATCCTTGCCGATCCGCTCCTCGACCTCGGCGAACGAGATGTTCTCGTCGTGCTCGCCCATCTCGGCCTTGGCGGCCGGCGTGAAGATCGGCTCGGGCAGCTTCTGCGCGTTCTGCAGGCCGGCCGGCAGCTCGATGCCGCACACCTTGCCCGTCGCCTGGTAGTCCTTCCAGCCGCTGCCGGCCAGGTAGCCGCGCACCACGGCTTCCACCAGGATCGGCTTCAGCCGCTTGACCACCACGGCCCGGCCCTGCACCTGCGCCACTTCCTCGGGCGCCACCACGCTCTCGGCGCTGATGCCGGTCTCGTGGTTCGGCACGATGTGCGCCAGCTTGCGGAACCAGAAATTGGCCATCTGGTTCAGCACGCGGCCCTTGGCGGGAATCGGCTCGCCCAGGATGACGTCGAACGCCGAGAGGCGGTCGGTCGTGACGATCAGCAGCTTGTCGTCGCCAACGGCGTAGTTGTCACGGACCTTGCCATGGCCGAGCAGCGGCAGGGACTGGATGGAGGACTGATAGAGAGCTTGGGACATGGTGGGTCTGGGCCGGCGGGAGAGCCAAACAAAAAAAGCGTCGCCCCCGTTTGCGGGGGACGACGCCGTTACGACAGGATTACTGCACAACCTGGGCGAGCTTGCCCGTCTTGTACGCCGAGGCGATGTCGATCAGGCCGACCGGCTTGATCTTGCTGGCCTGGCCTTCGCAGCCAAACGCCACGTAGCGGTCCTTGCAGACCAGCTTGGCGGCTTCGCGGGCCGGCTTCAGGTACTCGCGCGGGTCGAACTTGGTCGGGTTCTCGGCAAAGAAGCGACGGATTGCGCCGGTCATGGCCAGGCGGATGTCGGTGTCGATGTTGATCTTGCGCACGCCGAACTTGATCGCTTCCTGGATTTCCTCGACGGGCACGCCGTAGGTTTCCTTCATGTCGCCGCCGAACTTGCGGATCTCTTCCAGCAGTTCCTGGGGTACCGACGACGAACCGTGCATCACCAGGTGGGTGTTGGGGATGCGCGCGTGGATTTCCTTGATGCGGCTGATCGCCAGGATGTCGCCCGTGGGCTTGCGCGTGAACTTGTAGGCGCCGTGCGAGGTGCCGATGGCGATGGCCAGCGCGTCGAGCTGGGTCGCCTTGACGAAGTCGGCAGCCTGCTCGGGGTCCGTCAGCAGCATCGAGTGGTCSAGCACGCCTTCGGCGCCGATGCCGTCTTCCTCGCCCGCTTCGCCGGTTTCCAGCGAGCCCAGGCAGCCCAGTTCGCCTTCCACGGTCACGCCCACGGCGTGGGCCAGCGCCACCACCTTGCGGGTCACGTCGACGTTGTACTCGTACTCGGCGGGGGTCTTGCCGTCTTCACGCAGCGAGCCGTCCATCATCACCGACGAGAACCCGAGGTCGATGGCGCCCTGGCAGATCGCCGGCGACTGGCCGTGATCCTGGTGCATCACCACGGGGATGTGCGGGTAGGCTTCCACGGCCGCTTCGATCAGGTGGCGCAGGAAGTGCTCGCCGGCGTATTTACGCGCGCCGGCCGATGCCTGCATGATCACCGGGGCGTTGACCTCGTCGGCGGCCTGCATGATGGCCTGTACCTGTTCGAGGTTGTTCACGTTGAAGGCCGGCAGGCCGTAGCTGTTCTCGGCGGCGTGGTCCAGCAGCTGGCGCATGGAAACGAGTGGCATGTCTAACTCCTGAATGAAAAATTTTGGGGGGTTCTTATCGGGGATGTCCGGGCCGGCAGGTTCGCACCACCAGGGTGCCGCGTCTGTCCGGCGCGCCACATCGCGCGCGCTTGTTCCTAAACCTTAACTGCCCACCCTCACGATCTTGAGGGTATTCGTGCCGCCCGGCTGCCCCATGGGCTCGCCGATGGTCAGCACGATGAAATCGCCCCGCTGCACCACGCCCTGGGCCAGCAGCAGCTCCTCGGCCTGCTCCAGCGCCTCGTCGCGGTCCGTGCTCGACTGGAGCGGCAGCGGCACCACGTTGCGGTAGAGCTGCATCTTGCGCTGGGAGGCCAGGTTCGGCGTCATGGCGTAGATCGGCACGTGAATCCGGTGGCGGCTCATCCACAGCGCGGTGGCGCCGGAATCGGTCAGCGCCGCGATGGCCTTCACTCCCAAATGATAGGCGGTGAACAGCGCACCCATGGCAATCGACTGGTCGATGCGCGAGAAGGTCTGGTTCAGGAAGTCGGTATCGAGCTGCACCACTTCGGACTTCTCGGCCTCCAGGCAGATGGCGGCCATGGCCTCGACGGTCTCCACCGGGAAGCGCCCGGCGGCGGTTTCGGCCGACGTCATCACCGCGTCGGTGCCGTCCAGCACCGCGTTGGCCACGTCGGACACCTCGGCGCGGGTCGGCACCGGGTTCACGATCATGCTTTCCATCATCTGCGTGGCGGTGATGGTCAGCTTGTTGGCCTCCCGCGCGAGGCGGATCATGCGCTTCTGGAGCGCCGGCACCGCCGCGTTGCCCACTTCCACGGCCAGGTCGCCCCGGGCCACCATGATGCCGTCGGACGCCTGGAGGATTTCCTCCAGCACGCCCGGGCGAATGGCCTCGGCCCGCTCGATCTTGGCGATCATGCGCGCCTTGTGGCCATGCGGCTGGCCGGCCACGGCGGCCAGCTGGCGCGCCATTTCCATGTCGGTGGCGTTCTTGGGGAAGCTCACGGCCACGTAGTCCGCGCCGAGGGCCATGGCGGTCTTGATGTCCTCCATGTCCTTGGCGGTCAGCGCCGGCGCCGAGAGCCCGCCGCCCTGGCGGTTGATGCCCTTGTTGTTCGAGAGATCGCCGCCCACGCGCACCGTGGTGAAGATCTCGCTGCCGATGACGCGGTCCACCACCAGCACGATCAGGCCGTCGTTGAGCAGCAGCACGTCGCCGGGGCCCACGTCGCGCGGCAGGTCCTGGTAGTCCAGCCCCACGCGCTCCTGGTTGCCCAGCGGGCAGGTGGCGTCCAGCACGAACGGATCGCCCGGCTTCAGCGTGACCTTGCCGTTCTCGAACTTCCCCACGCGGATCTTGGGGCCCTGCAGGTCGGCCATGATGGCCACCTCGCGGTGGCAGGCCGCCGCCGCCTCGCGCACCAGCGCGGCGCGGTCGATATGGTCCTGCGCGGTGCCGTGGGAGAAGTTCAGGCGCACCACGTCGACACCGGCGGCAATCATGCGGGTCAGCATGTCCAGCGTGCTGGACGCCGGGCCGATGGTGGCAACGATCTTGGTGGAACGAGTCATGCGGGCGGTTTCCTCAAAGGCTACTGGTACGGACAGGGGCGGCTCGGGAACGATCGGGCAAAAACAGGTGACAGGTAAATCAGGCCGCAGCGCGCTGCTGGAGCACTTCCAGCGCGGGCAGCGTCTTGCCTTCCAGGAACTCCAGGAAGGCGCCGCCGCCGGTGGAGATATAGCCCACGCGGTCGGCGATGTGGTACTTGGCGATGGCGGCCAGCGTGTCACCGCCRCCCGCRATCGAGAAACCCTTGGAATTGGCGATGGCCTCGGCCAGCACCTTGGTGCCGTTGCCGAACTGGTCGAACTCGAACACGCCCACCGGGCCGTTCCAGACGATGGTGCCGGCGGCCTGGAGCTGGTCCGCCAGCTGGGCGGCGGTCTTGGGGCCGATGTCGAGGATCATGTCGTCGTCGGTCACGTCCTTGACGTCCTTGACCGTGGCGGCGGCCGTGGCGCTGAATTCCTTGGCGCAGACCACGTCCACCGGAATCGGCACCGAGGCGCCACGGCGGGCCATGATGTCGATGATGGCCTGGGCGTCGCCAACCAGGTCGTGCTCGGCCAGCGACTTGCCGATCTTCAGGCCGGCGGCCAGCATGAAGGTGTTGGCGATGCCGCCGCCGACGATCAGCTGGTCCACCTTGTCCGCCAGGGACTTGAGGATGGTCAGCTTGGTGGAAACCTTGGAGCCGGCCACGATGGCGACCAGCGGGCGGGCCGGCTGGCCCAGCGCGCGGCCCAGCGCGTCGATCTCGGCCGCCAGCAGCGGGCCGGCGCAGGCCAAKTGTGCGTACTTGGCGATGCCGTGCGTGGTGGCCTCGGCGCGGTGCGCGGTGCCGAAGGCGTCGTTGACGTAGACRTCGCACAGCTTGGCCATCTTCTGGGCCAGTTCRTCGCTGTTCTTCTTCTCGCCCTTGTTSACGCGGCAGTTCTCGAGCAGCACCACCTGGCCGGGCGCCACGTCCACGCCATCGACCCAGTTCTGCACCAGCCGCACGGGCTTGCCGAGCAGTTCGGACAGGCGTTCGGCGATCGGGGCCAGCGAGTCCTCGGGCTTGAATTCACCCTCGGTCGGGCGGCCCAGGTGGGACGTCACCATCACGGCCGCGCCGGCCTTCAGGCAGGCCTCGATGGCCGGCACCGACGCACGGATGCGGGTGTCTTCCGTGATCTTGCCGGCATCGTCCTGTGGCACGTTCAGATCGGCGCGGATAAACACGCGCTTGCCGGAGAGATTGCCTTGGGAGATGAGATCGGTGAGACGCAGGACAGAGGTCATGGCGAGTAGAAACGGGACTGGGCGGTACGCCAACAGCACGCGGCCGCGTTGGAAATCGGGGAAACCGGCATTTTACCTGATCGCCGTCACGGTTTTATGCGATTGCCCCTCGAAATGACGCTCACATCACTAATACCCACCCCGTGGGCGAAAGTGCCAGGAGCGCATCGGACTTCACTGCAAACCCCCTCGAAAGAAGGGTACAGGTATCTCTGGCGGGCTGCCCCGGTTGGGGTAATGTACGCCCTAATGTACTAAACGTATGCACCGCCAGACACGCATCGCAAAGGTCGCATATTTGGTACATCGCATCATCAGTTGCAGCCAGCGAGCCGGCATCGACCGGCAATAACAAAAAGCCATCCCACCCGACCCGCCCCGTTTCGAGGGCACCGGCGGCCGGATGGTCCATTGTCGTGAATGCAGGGGTAGATCCGATGGACCAAGCAAGCATGCACGGGGCAATCCGTGGGCTTTACGAAGGCATTCTGGACCCCGGCGCGTGGCACAAGAGCCTGTGCGCGCTGACCGATATGGCGGGTAGCGCACATGCGTCGATGATGGTGTGGGACACCGTGCGCGACCAGGTCACCGTCAACGAGATCGTCAATCCGGTGCCGGAACTGTTCACTGCGTACGAGAACGAGTACCAGGCCATCGATCCAGCCAAGATCTTCGCCCCCCGGCTGGTGCCCGGCGCCTGGTATATCGATGCACGCGACCTCGGCCCGCAGGCCATGGCGCGGCATCCGTTCTACTGCGACTTCTTCAACCGTTTCGACCTGCGCTCCTACGTGGCCTGCCTGGTGGAACGACAGCCCCACTACGAAGTGTATTTCTCGATGCAGCGCGCGTTGAGCCAGGACGCCTTCTCGGGCGAGGACACCCGTGCGCTCGACTGGGTGGTGCCGCATATGCGCAGCGCCATCGCCCTGCGCGAACGCACCATGGGGCTGTCCACGCTGGCGTCGGTGTCCGCGCGGCTGCTGGAGCGGCTCGCCTTCGCCGTGGCCGTCTACACGCCGGACCGCCACCTGCTGCTGGCCAATACCGCCGGCGAGCGCTGGGCGCGCCGGCTCGACCCCACTGGCAAGACCGGCGACTGGCGCCTCTCGCGCGGTTTTGCCGAGATGGTCCAGGCCGCCTGCCATCCCCACCAGCCGCAAGCCGCGCAGGCCGCGCGCGCCACCGACAAGACCGGCGCCATGGCCGAGGTGCTGGTCCTGCCCTTGCCGCCCTCCCACATCCTCGCCGCCTCCTGGCAGCAACCCGCCGCGCTGGTGGTGGTGCACGAGGCCGGCGCCCCATCCGTGCTGCTCGATACCGTGCTGCGCGACCTGTACGCGCTCACGCCGGCCGAGACGCGGCTGGCCACGCGGCTGGCCTGCGGCGAAGGACTACCCGAGGCGAGCCGACAGATGCGCATCCGCCACGAGACCGCGCGCACACAGCTCAAGTCCATCTTCCTGAAGACGGGCTGCGGCAGCCAGGCCCGCCTCACGCAGATGCTGACCCGGCTCGCCACCACGCTCGAGGGCGGCTAGCGCCCTCCCCTGCATCGCCCCTTGCCCCTGTCGCGCCCCCGCGGCAGGCATGCGAAGTCTTGACGCGCGCCCGCCTCACCGGAACCGGGCATACCTTCGCGCGCCACGCCGGACCCCAAGGCATGAACGACGGACAAATGCACGAGACCATTCGAAGTCTCTACCAAGGTGTTTTCGAAACGGGCGCCTGGCAGCGGAGCCTGGTCGCCCTGTGTGGCGCGAGCGGCAGTTCGCAGGCGTCGCTGATCGTGCGCAACCGGGCGCTGGACCGCGTGGTGGTGACCCACGCCGTCGACTACAAGCCGGACGCCATGGAGGCCTACACCTCCCACTACTACCAGTTCGACCCGAGCCGGCCGTTCGCCGAGCGCCTTGGCGTGGGCGACTGGTATATCGACCATCGCGACGTGGGCGAGCAGGTCATGCGTGCCAGCCCGTTCTATGGCGAGTTCCTGCGCGACCTCAATATCGCGTCGGTCATGTCGTGCCTCATCGAGCGGCATCCCACCTACGAGATCTACCTGTCGCTGCAACGGCCGCTCGACGCCAATGTCTACGCGGAAGCGGATGCCCTGGCGCTGGACTGGGTGATTCCGCACCTGCGCGATGCCCTCGGCCTGCGCGAGCGCATGCAGGAGCTGGCCACGCGGGGGCGATTGTCGGAAGACATGCTGAACCGGCTGCCCTTCGGGGTGGTGGTGTTCGATCTGGCCGGCAAGCCGCTGTTCGCCAACCAGTCCGGCGAGCCGTGGGTGCGGCGCCTGATGCCGGCCGCCTTCTTCGGGCCGCGCGCCAGCGCGCCGACGGACAGCGCCTTCTGGCAGTTCTCGCGCCCGTTTCCCGAGGTGCTTCGCGCCGTGGCCGCGCCGGACACCCTGCAGGCCGCGCAGGCCATCCAGGCCGCCGGGCCGGATGGCCGCACCGCGCAGATCGTGACGCTGGCGCTGGCGCCGATGGCGCAGAGCCTGCCSGGCATGGAGACCCACACCGTGCTGGCCGCCATCCACGAACGCTATGGCACGCCGCGCGCCATGCCGGCCATCCTGCGCGACCTCTTCGGCCTCACGCCGGCGGAAACGCGGCTGGCCGCGCTGCTGACGCAGGGCGTTGGCCTGCCGGACGCGTGCGCGCAGCTCGGCATCAAGCGCGAAACCAGCCGCACGCAGGTCAAGTCGATCTTCAACAAGACCCGCACCAGCACGCAGGCGCAGCTGGCGCATCTGCTGACCCGGCTCAGCACGATGCTGACCGAGCCATCGCGCTATTAGTTAACAGTGGGGATCAGAAGGCTCAGGTGAGCAGCCGCAGCGCGGTGTACACCGCCATGCCGACCACGATCATCCCGACCATGCGGCGCGTGAACAGGTAGAACACCGTGGCGGCGATGCCGGCCATCAGCTTGGCGTTCATCGGCGAGATCGTGAAATGGCCCTGCCAGGTCATGAATTCCGGCACGATGATGGCCGCCAGCGCCGCCGCCGGGGCGTAGCGCAGCGCGCGCTGGAGCCGGTCCGGCACGCTCACGCGCTCGCCGGCCATCAGGAACAGCGCCCGCGTGAGCACCGTCACCACGGCCATGCCGACGATGGCGATCCAGGTTTCGACGTGGCTCATGCCCGGTCTCCGGTCTGGGGTTCCGGCTGCGACTCGGATATCGCGCGGGCCCCGGCCTCGGCCTTGGCCTTGTCCTTCCGCGCGCGAATGCCGCGCAGCGTGGCGCGCGCGGCCAATTCGTCGCTGGCCATGCCGGCCGCCAGCGCGCCCACCACGGCCACCACCAGCGCCAGCCGGTACGGCAGGTCGAAGCACAGCAGCGCCAGCACGGCGGACACCACCACGGCCATCAGCGTGGAGCGCGAGTTGATCGTGGCGATCATCACCGGAATCAGCGCCATCACGCCGGCCAGCCCGAGGCCCCAGGCGTCCGGGAACACGCTGGCCAGCAGGATGCCGAGCAGCGACGAGACCTGCCAGGTGGCGCAGTTGACCAGCGCCATCCCCCAGAAATAGCCCTCCTTGCCCGGCGCGTAGCCCGGCTCGACGTACTTCTGCATGAAATAGACGAAGTGGAGGTCGCCGTTGAAGAAGCCCAGCACGGTGCGCCGGCCCAGCGGCAGGTAGCTGAAGTGCGGCTGGAGCGCCGCGCTGAAAATGACGAAGCGCAGGTTGACCACGGCGGCGGTCAGCCAGATGGTCCAGATCGGCAGGCCGGCCGCGAACAGCGGCAGTACGGCCAGCTGGGCGGAGCCGGCGTAGACCAGCAGCGACATGCCGATGGCCTCGGGCACGGTCAGCGCCGACTTGCTCATGGCCACCCCGGTGACCAGCCCCCACGAGAACACCGCGGGCAGGGAAGGCGCGAAATAGCGTGCGCCGTCGAGAAAACCGTTGCGCTCCACCTCGGCAAATCGATGCCAGAGGCGCAACCACACCGGGGACGACTGTCGGGGTGTCATAGCAGAGGGCGAGAAGGGTACGGCCAGCGCGGGGAGCGGGGCCGTCGGGGGCACCGCCGGCATCGCGCCGGCGGCAAAGCAGACATTATAGGCGCGTGCCCGCMGCWGGTAAGCGGYGGCTTAAAAGTGCACGCACCGAGTGTTGTTTCGTGGAGAATCGGGGCCCCGGCGCCCCTCCTTCCTCACCCAGCCGCTATGCCGGGCGGCTCGTGGGCGCCAGCGGCGCGGCTTCGGCGGCAGGCGCGTTGGTCGGATCCATAGCCGGGTCCGTCTCGTCATCCCCGCCGCCGGCCTGTCCCAGATCGATGCCTGACGTCTCCGGCAGCAACGCCGCCGAGACCATCACCACCGCGTAGCCCACCCCGGCCACCATKGCGATGGCCAGCGCCAGCGAGGTCCGCCCGCTGTTGAGCCAGCCCACGGCGAGCGGAAAGAACGAGCCGATCACCCGGCCGAGGTTGTACGACACGCCATACCCCGTGGCGCGCACGGCACTYGGGTACGACTCCGAGATCGTCGCGCCAATCCCCGAGAACACGCCCTGCATCAGCACCCCGAGCGGGAAGCCGAGGAACAGCATCGACGTATTGCTGACCGGAATCACCATATAGATCATCGCCATGACGAAAGCGCCGGCGGCGAACGCCATATAGGTCACGCGGCGGCCCCAGCGGTCCGTGGCGTAGGCGCCGGCCACGTAGCCGACCAGCGAACCGAGGATGGTCACCGCCAGGTAGGAGCTGGTGCCGAACACGGACAGCCCCCGCTCGGTCTTCAGGAAGGTGGGCAGCCAGGTGGCGATGGCGTAGTAGGCGCCCAGCATGCCGCCCGACAGCAGGCTGCACAGYACGGTCTTGCGCAGCAGCGGSGCGCGGAACACGCGCGCGAGATCGGCCCCCGGCGAGACCTTGCCGCGTGCGGCCCGGCTCTTGAGGAAGACTTCCGGCTCCTGCAGGTTGCGGCGCAGGTAGATCACCACCAGCGCCGGCAGGATGCCGAGGAAGAAGCAGACGCGCCACGCCGTTTCCGGCTCGAACAGGTTGAACGTGATGGCGTAGGCGATGGCCGCCCCGCCCCAGCCGAACGAATAGCTGCTGGCGGTGAAGCCCGAGTACTTGCCGCGATGGGCCGGATTGCGGATCAGCTCGGTCACCAGCACCATGCACAGCGACGATTCGCCGCCGAAGCCCAGCCCCTGGAGCATGCGGAACACCAGCAACTGCTCGGGCGAATTCGCCATGCCGCAGAGGAAGCACGACACCGCGAACACGATGATGGTCCAGCGCAGCACGCGCACGCGGCCGAAGCGGTCCGCCAGCAGCCCGGCGCCCACCGCGCCAACCAGCGACGAGACCAGCGTCCAGGTGACGATGGCGCCCGCCATCGACTTGCTCATGCCCCACTGCGCCAGCAGCGTGGAGATGAGGAAGGAATAGATCATGAAGTCGAACACATCGACCGCATGACCGAGAAACGCGCCGTAGAACCCCTTGCGCTCGGCGCGCGACAGCTCCTTGAACCAGTCCATCATGATGGTTTCCTCCCAGTCTTCCGTTGTTATCGATCGATGCCGGCCGATGCCAGCCCGCGCGGCGGTTGGTAGCCGTAGCCGGCGGCCTCCAGCAATTGGGCGAAGCGCAGCGAGGTGAGATCGCCCCAGCGCCGCGCCACGATCTGCACGCCGCACGGCAGGCCGTCCCCCGCCGGGCCGATCGGCGCCACCGTGGACGGCAACCCGCACAGCCCCGAATGGCCGGCCCAGAACAGTTGCGTGGTCAGCGGCATCGGCTGGCCGTTCACCGGCAGCGTGCGCTGCCACGGCTCGCCGGCTTCGTCGAGCGGGAACGCGGTGGTGGCGGCGGCCGGGCACAGCAGCACGTCGTAATCGGCAAAGAAGCGGCGCCAGCTTTCGGCAAAACGGTCGCGCGCGGCCTGCAGGCGGAGCCAGTCGCGATGGGTCAGCGTGACGCCGGTGAACTGCAGCGTGGCGTAGTCGTCACCCGCATCGGGCTGGGTRCGGGCCAGCGCGTCGGCGAAGGCGGCGTCATCCATATAGACGGCGGTCGTGGCGCGCAGCAGCAGCACATAGGTGCGCCACAGCGCGGCGGCGTCGAAGTCCGGGCGCACGTGCCAGTCCACCTTGGCGCCCTGCCCGGCCAGCCAGTGGCCGAGCGCCTCGATGGGCTGGCTGACGGTGGCATCGACATCGGCCAGCGGATGCGTCGGCAGCACCGCCACGCGGAAGTCGGCCAGACGCTGGTGCGGGCAGACCGGCAGGTCCAGCCGCCAGGCGGGCGCGAGGTCCACGTCCGGGCCGGCGATGGCGCGCAGCACCAGTTCGAGGTCGCGCGCGCTGCGGGCGACCGGGCCGGCCACGTTGATGTCCTGCTCGGCAAACCCGGCCGGCGCGTTGCCGTGGCCGCGCAGCGGCACCAGCCCGTGACTGCTCTTGTGCGAGAACACGCCGCAGTAGTGCGCCGGGTTGCGCAACGACGAGCCGATATCGGAGCCCACATCGAAAAAGCTCATGCCGGCGCAGACCGCCGCCGCGCTGCCGCCCGAGGAACCGCCGGGCGTGCGCGTCGGATCGTGCGGATTGCGCGTGGTGCCGTAGATCGCGTTGTAGCTCTGCCAGTCGCGCAGGCCCAGCGGCACATTGGTCTTGCCGAGCAGGATCGCGCCCTGCGCGCGCAGGCGCTGCACCACCACGGCGTCGCGCTCGGCACGATGATCGGCGCGCGCCGGGCTGCCGCAGGTGGTGGGCCAGCCGGCCACGTCGAACGATTCCTTGATCGAGAACGGCACGCCGTCCARCGGCCCGAGCGCCGCGCCGGMCTGCCGGCGGCGGTCGCTCTCACGGGCTGCGGTGTGCGCGGCATCGAAGTCGGGCAGGACAAGGGCGTTGATCGTCGCATGATGGGCGACCCACGCGGCGTGGCAGGACGCGACCAGCGCCTGCGCGGTGGTCTCGCCACGGGCAAGCCGGTCGGCGGCYACCCAGATCGGCAAAAAGCAGTCGTCCAGCCGGCCAGGGTCGGCCGGTGGCAGGTCAGGCAGGGTCACGTGCGCTCCGTGTGTTGTCTTGGGCCGGCGCGTGGGCGCGGCGGCCTGAGGGGGCWTATCGATACGGCGGCGRATACAGCAATCGGTATACTATATTCACAAATCCAAAATTCACAAGGCAGTATTTGTGCCAAGGTGATTTGCACCGCAACAAGGCAGGATGCGGCTTTTCGGGGGATGGGCGCATGCGGGCRCGTGTGCGCTGCACCATCATCGGGAGCGCTTTGGTATACCGTTTGGTGCGAGAGGAGATTAGCGCCGCAGCAGGCCGACCAGTTCGTCGATGTCGGGCAAGGCGGCGGCGCGGCCCGTGGCTTCGCCTTCGGTGGCGTCGAGCACGCCGTCCGCCAGGGCGCGCTTGCCTTGGTGGAGGTCCACGATCCGTTCCTCGATGGTCCCGGCGGTAATCAGCCGGTAGACCGTGACCGGCCGCTGCTGGCCGATGCGGTGCGCGCGGCCCATCGCCTGATCCTCGGCGGCGGGATTCCACCAGGGGTCGGCAATCACGATGTAGTCGGCCGCCGTCAGGTTCAGGCCGAAGCCGCCGGCCTTCAGGCTGATCAGGAAGACATCGCCCGCCCCACCCTGGAACGCGGCCACGCGGCGCGTGCGTTCGCCGGCCGGCGTGGCGCCGTCCAGGTACTGGTAGGCCAGTCCCGCCTCATCCAGCGCGCGCCGCATCAACTGGAGGAAATCGACGAACTGGCTGAACACCAGCGTCTTGTGGCCGTTGGCGGCCAGCGTGGCGGCCAGTTCGGCGAAGGCGCGCACCTTGGCGCCCGGCGCGGCCACCTCGGGCGTGGCCAGACGCGGRTCGCACGCGGCGCGGCGCATGCGCATCAGTTGGGCCAGCACGTGGATGCGGGCGTCGGGTTCGGCCGGCGCTGCCGGCTGTGCCTTGCGGCCCTTCCTGGCGGGCGGCCGTAGCAGCGCGCGCTCGGCCTCGGACAGCGCCTGACGGCGCAGGGCCTCGTAGTGGGCGGCCTCAGCCGGCTCGGGCTCCACGCGGATCACGAGTTCGGTGCGCGGCGGCAGTTCGTCCAGCACCTGCGCCTTGGTCCGCCGCAGCACGAACGGCGCGATCATGCGCCGCAGCCGCACGCGCGGCTCCCGCGCGCCATTGCGCTCGATCGGGTTGGCAAAGTGTTCGTTGAAGCGGACCAGCGACCCGAGCAGCCCCGGGTTGCAGAACCGCATCACGGCCCAGAGTTCGGACAGCCGGTTCTCGATCGGCGTGCCGGAAAGCGCCACGCGGCAGTCGGCGGCCAGCGCAAACATGGCCTGCGCGCGGCGCGAGGACGGATTCTTGATCGATTGCGCCTCGTCGGCGATCACCGTGTGCCAGCGCCGCGCGCCGAAATCCTTGCGCGCCTGCTGGAGCAGTTGGTACGAGACGATCACGAGGTCATGGGCGCCGGCCTGCTCGACGATGGCCACGCGGTCCCCCTCGGCATAGAGATGGACGTTGAGCGTAGGGGCGAAGCGGCGCGCCTCGGCGGCCCAGTTGCCGCACACCGAGGTCGGCGCCACGACCAGCGCCGCGCCGTCGGCAGCACGCGCCAGCAGCAGCGCGAGCGACTGGAGCGTCTTGCCCAGCCCCATGTCATCGGCCAGACAGGCGCCGAAACCGGCCTCGGCCAGCGCCATCATCCAGCGGTAGCCTTCTTCCTGATAAGGACGCAGTTCGGTCGCCAGCGTGGCGGGCACGGCGGCGTCCGCCTCCCGCGCGGCCCGCAGCCGGCGCACGCGTGTGCGGAAGTGCGCATCCGGGTCCACGCCGGCGCCGGCCAGCACGTCGTCCAGCCASGGCGCGGCCACCAGCGGCACGCGGATGCCATCGCGCACACCATCCCCCACGCCGGCGAGGTCGCGCAGGCGGGCGCGCAACTGCCCGGTCAGCGCCACGTAGACGCCCTGCCCCATTGGCATGAACCGCCCGGCGTGGCCGTGCGCCCAGGCCACCAGCTTCTCGAGCGACATCACCAGCCCCTCGGCCACGCGCAGATGGCCGACGAGCTTGAACCACTCGCTGCCGGTTTCCACGCTGACGGCCAGTTGCGGGAGGTCGGCCGGCAGCAGGCGGATCTCGCGGCCACGCGGCCATTCGAGGTCGATCACGCCGGCAAGGCCGGGCAGCATCTCCACGGCGGTCAGGGCGTCTTCGGGATCGTCCAGCGTCCAGGTGTATTCGCCGCCGGGCGGCGAGGATTCGACCAGGAACGGCAGCGCGGCGAAGACTTCGGCCACGTGGGCCAGCTCGGCGTCCAGGTCGCGCTCGGTGGCCATCGCTTCGCCGGCGACGGTCGCCATCAGCTGCGCGCGGCCCGCGCCGGGCGCCAGCCGGGGCCCCATCGGGCCCAGCGGCGTGACCACCAGCCGCAGGCCGATGCCGCGCCCCACCGGCGCCACTTCGGCGCGCAGGCGGGTTTCCGGCTCGCGCAGGCGGGCTTCGCCCGAACTGTCGGCATGGATCTGGAAATGGCCGGCCAGCGCGCGCAGCGTGGTGTCCAGCCGGGCGTGGGCGTCGGCGGGCACGGCCAGCCCATCGGCAATCAGGCGGGCGGCCTGCTGCTGTGCGGCGGAGAAGCGGATCACGCGGAGGCGGCGTGGGCCGTCCTGGAGCACCGTGATCTGGCGCAGCGCCTCGGCTTCCTCGCGCGCGGCAGGGGGCAGCAAGTCTTCCATGGCGGGCGCGGGACGCAGCGGGGGGGCGATGCGGAGCACGTAGCGGTCGCCGCCGTTGCCAACCTCCCGGACCGCTTCCAGCGTGGGCGCGGCCTCGGTGACCTCCATCGGCACAGTCGGCGCGTGGGACAGCACCACCCCGGGGTGCCCCACCAGCGCCATCACGGCGGCGGCGCGGTCCAGCACATGGCGGCGGTTGCGCGAGCGGTCGCGGCGGATGGCCCGGGCCACGCGGGCGTCCCACGGCGCCAGGGTGTCGTCCTCGGCTACCCGGGCCAGCGGGATCGGCCGGGGCTTGCCCCAGCCGCGCGGGCCGTAGGCCTGCTCCAGCGGCTCCACCAGYCCCGGCACCCCATCGGCATCGACGGTCAGCGCCCACAACAGGCGGCGCCGGCCGCCCTCGACAGGGGCTTCCGCGCCGGCCAGCGCGGCCAGTTCGCCCAGCGCTTCCTGCCAGCGGTGATCGTCGTCGGGGGTGGTGGGGAGCGCGGACAAGGGCAAAAGGGGTAAAAAGAGAGGCCGGGAGGATCGGAACGGCGATTGTAGTCCCCCCGCCCGGCCGCGTTGGCACATCAGGGCGCGCGGCTTACAATGGCGGCCTTGTGACATTTCTGGTGCAGAGGGAGACAACCATGTCGATGGCGGATCGCGACGGCAAGATCTGGATGGACGGCAAGCTGATTGAGTGGCGCGATGCCAAGATTCACGTCCTGACGCACACCCTGCACTACGGCATGGGCGTATTCGAGGGCGTGCGCGCCTACAAGACGCCGGCCGGCACCGCGATTTTCCGCCTCAAGGAGCACACGCGCCGCCTGTTCAACTCGGCCAAGATCTTCCAGATGGCCATGCCGTTCGACGAAGCGACGCTCGAGGCCGCCCAGCGCGAGGTGGTGCGGGCCAACAATCTCGAGTCGTGCTACATCCGCCCGCTGGTCTGGATCGGCTCCGAGAAGCTCGGCGTGTCCGCCAAGGGCAACACCATCCACGTGGCCATCGCCGCCTGGCCGTGGGGCGCCTATCTGGGCGAAGAGGGGCTGGAGCGCGGCATCCGCGTCAAGACCTCGTCGTTCACGCGCCACCATGTGAATGTGTCGCTGGTGCGCGCCAAGGCGAGCGGCTACTACATCAACTCGATCCTGGCCAACCAGGAGGCCACCGGCCTCGGCTACGACGAGGCGCTGCTGCTCGACACCGACGGCTACGTGAGCGAGGGCTCGGGCGAGAACGTGTTCATCGTGCGCAATGGCGTGATCTACACSCCGGACCTGGCCTCGTGCCTGGACGGCATCACCCGTGACGCCACGCTGACCATTGCCCGCGACCTCGGCATCGAGGTGCGCGAAAAGCGCATCACGCGCGACGAAATGTACTGCGCCGACGAAGCGTTCTTCACCGGCACCGCCGCCGAAGTCACGCCGATCCGCGAACTGGACGACCGCGTGATCGGCGAAGGCCGTCGCGGCCCGGTTACCCAGCGCATCCAGGAAGCGTTCTTTGCCGCCGTGGGCGGCACGGACGAGAAGTACAAGAAGTGGCTGACGCTGGTCTGAGCACCGGCGCCATCCCGATCATTTAAAACAAGCCAGTCACCCTGCAAGCCAAACGCAACACCATGACGCAAACCGCATCCGTCGTCGAAATCGGCGCTGAAGACATGCCCCTCCACTGCCCCACGGGGAACACCCCGACGTGGAACTACCATCCCCGCGTGTTCCTGGACGTGGCCGACACCGGCGAGGTGAAATGCCCGTACTGCGGCACCGTGTACAAGCTCAAGCCGGGCACCGTGCTGAAGGGCCACCACTGAGATCGCGTCCGAGGCACGCGGCCCACGCCGCGCGCCGCCGCACCCCCCTCCCGCCCCGGGCCGCGTTGCGCCCCGGGGCGTTGGCATGTCCGGGCCACGCATCACCCACAATATGAAAAAAGCCCTCGTCATCGCCCCGAACTGGATCGGCGACGCGCTGATGGCGCAGCCGCTGTTCGCGCTGCTCAAGGCGCGCCATCCCCGCATGGTCATCGACGCCCTCGCCCCGAAATGGGTGGCGCCGGTGCTCGCACGCATGCCCGAGATCGGCACCGTGTTCCCGAGCGATCTCGCGCACGGCAAGCTGCAGCTCTCGGCCCGGCTGATGTTCGCGCAGCAGCTCAAGCATGAGGGCTACGACGTGGCCTATGTGCTGCCGAATTCACTCAAATCGTCGCTGATTCCGTTCCTGGCCGGCATTCCGCTGCGCATCGGCTATCGCGGCGAGGCGCGCTTCGGCATGCTCAACGTGCGCCACGCCAATCCGCCGCGCGACAAGCGCCCGCCGATGGTGGAGCACTACGCACGGCTGGCCCTCAAGCCCGGCGGGCGCCTGCCCGAGCACATCCCCGATCCGCAGCTGCGCGTGAAGCCCGAGCGCATGGCCGCCACGGCCGAGCGCTTCGGCATCGCGCCGCAGACCCGGGTGATCGCCTTCTGCCCCGGCGCGGAGTTCGGCCCGGCCAAGCGCTGGCCGGCCGCGCACTTCGCCGAACTGGCGCAGATGCTGCGCCGCTCGTTCCCGTATGCGCAGATCATCACGCTCGGCTCGGCCAAGGATGCCGAGATCGCGGCGGAGATCGTCGCCGGAGCGCCGTTCGTGCGCAACCTGTGCGGCCAGACCTCGCTGGACGACGCGGTGGACCTGCTCGCCCTGTCCGAAGCCGCCGTCTGCAACGACTCCGGCCTGATGCACGTGACCGCCGCACTGAACCGGCCCCAGGTGGCCGTTTTCGGCTCCAGCGACCCGCGCCATACGCCCCCGCTGTCACAGGCTGCGAGTATCATGTGGCTGCAACTCGAGTGCAGCCCCTGCTTCAAACGCGAGTGCCCGCTGGGCCACCTGCGCTGCCTGAAGGACATCGAACCCGAAATGGTGTTCGTCGAGTTGCGCAAGCTCCTGCATCGACCCTGACCACGCCAACATGCCCCGTTTCGCCCGACTGTTCGATTCCGCCGAAGACATCGTCGATGCCTTCCGCGAAGCCATGAAACTGCGCGATGCCGATGGCGCGCTGCGCCTCTGGCTGGACGAGGATTCGGTCACGTGCGTGATGCCCGACGGCCAGCGCCTGATCGGCCACGACCACCTGCGCCAGGCCTTCATGCTGCTGCTGGAGGAACAGCCGGTGCTGATCGACGCCATCGAGACCAGCAGCCATGCCTCGCTCGGCGTGTCGATCTTCGACGTGACCGAGGCGCTGCGCTTTGGCGCGGACCGCGTGGAAGCGGACCTCTACGTGCACACCACCTACGTGCTGATGCAGAACCACGAGGGCTGGCGCCTGGCCCACATCCACTGCAGCCCGGCCAACGCGGTGCAGGTAGCCGCCGTGGCCGCCGCCCCGGGCCAGGCGCTGCACTGACCACTTCGACGTGATGGGCCTGAAGCTGGGCGCCCCCTTCGGCGAGACCTTCCACACGCCGTGGTGGCTGCGCGGCGGCCATGCCCAGACCATCCTGGCGGCCCGCTTCACGCGGCACCGGCGCGTCACGTTCCGGCGCGAACGCTGGGACACCCCCGATGGCGACTTCATCGACGTCGACTGGACCACGCACCCGGTAGCGCCGGGCGCCCCGCTGGTGGTGATGTTCCACGGCCTCGAGGGCGACTCGAACAGCCACTACGCCCAAACCCTGATGGACGCGCTGCGCGCACGCGGCTGGCAGGGCGCCATTCCACATTTCCGGGGCTGTTCGGGCGAGCTGAACCGCGCGCCGCGCTTTTATCATTCGGGCGATTCCGCCGAGATCCGCTGGGTGCTGGAGCGGCTGCGCCAACGGGTGCAGCCCGGACGGGCGGAAGGACAGCGCATGCTGGCAGTCGGCATCTCGCTCGGCGGCAATGCCCTGCTGCGCTATCTGGGCGAGGAAGGCCACGGCGCGCGCTTCCTCTCGGCGGCGGCGGCCATCTCGGCCCCGCTCGACCTCGCGGCGGGCGGCGCGGCGCTCTCCCAGGGCTTCAACCTGATCTATACCCGGATGTTCCTGCAGACGCTGAAGCGCAAGTCGCTGGCCAAGCTCGACCAGTTTCCGGGCCTGTTCGACCGCGCGACGATGCTGGCGAGCCGCGACCTCTACGCCTTCGACAACGTGGTCACCGCGCCGCTGCACGGCTTCCGCGATACCGACGACTACTGGATGCGCGCCGCCAGCAAGCCGGTGCTGGGCGAGGTCCGCATTCCCACGCTGGTGCTGAACGCGCGCAACGACCCCTTCCTGCCCGGCCAGCACCTGCCGAGCCAGGCCGAGGTCAGCCCCGACGTGCTGCTGGAGCAGCCCGCGCACGGCGGCCACGTCGGCTTCATGACGCCCCGCGCCGGCGTGCTGGGCCACCTGCCGCTGTTCCCGGTGGCGGGCCATATCGAATGGCTGCCCACGCGCATCCTCGACTACTTCGACAGCGTGGGTGGAACGCGCCAGACGGCGTAGGAGACAACCATGGATGACATCGTCAAGCAGGCGATGGCCCGCTGGCCCAACGTGCCGAACGCGTACGGATGGCTGGCGCTGGACCGSCGCGGGCAATGGCGCCTGCGCAACGAGTTCGCSCAGGAGCACGGGCTGTCCGGCGACCCGATCCGCCACGAGGCGCTGATCCACTTCATCGAACGCAACTACACCCACGACGCGCGCGGCGCCTGGTTCTTCCAGAACGGACCGCAGCGGGTGTTCGTCTCGCTCGGCTACGCGCCGTGGATCGTGCGGATGCACGACGGCGCGCTGGCCACCACCACCGGGCGGCCGTTCAGCGTGACGGCCTGCCATGCCGACGAGCACGGCAACGTGGTGCTGGCGGGGACGGTGGAAGGTCTGGGGGATGGGGACGGAGATGGCGCGCCGGTGCAGGCCGCGCTGCTGCACGACCATGACCTCGATGCCTTCAGCAGCGCCTGCACCTGGCATGGCGAGGGGTGCGGTGCGGCGCTGGGGGTGTTCCATCACGCCGGGCGCGATTTCGACATCGAACCGATTGCCGAGGACGAGGTGCCGACGCGCTTCGGCTTCGTGCGAACACCTGCACCCGCACCGGAAGCCGAAGCTGGCTGAGGCCCAGCCTCAGTTCGGCATGCCCTTGTTGTCCTGCTTTTCCTCGCGGAACTGCAGCTGGAGCTGGTGCAGCCGCGCATCGACCTCGGACAGCGAGTAGAAATCGCCATCATTGGCCTTGCGGGCGATCTGCAATTGCTCGATGGCCGCCTGGTAGGACCCGTCCATCGCGTACTTCTCRGCCAGCGCCTGATGCTGCTGCAGCCGCTTGCCCTGCGCCGCGTAGGCGCGCGCGAGCAGCTCCCACCATTCGGCACGCGCCTTTTCCTCGCGCGTGCGGGCGCGCAGGAAGGTCACGGCGTCGCCCAGCTTGCCGGCGGCGACCAGCGAATCGGCATACGTCAGCGCCACGGCATGAGAGAGCGGGAACGCGCGCATCGAGGCGTTGGCCTGCGTCAGCGCTTCCTGCGGACGGCCCTCGGCGCGCGCCAGCTCGATCGCCATGACATCCAGCATCGGACTGCCCGAGGTGGCGGAYGGAATCGTGCCATAGAGCCGGCGCGCCTCGGCCAGCGCCCGKTCGGCATCCGCGTAGCGGCCCAGCCGCTGGTTGGCGAAGGCGATGCCGTARTAGATCGCCGGCTGCCGCACCGGCGAGGCGTTCGCCACTTGCGACTGGAACGTCTCCAGCACGTTGCGCTGGTCGTTGGGGGTGGTGGCCTGGATGACGCGCGCCCGCGCGCGCGCGAACTCGTATTCGGGCGTGTTGCCGACCTTGCGGGCGGTCACGTGGCGCACGCGGTCCTGCATGTCGGCGATCCGCTCGGAGGTCAGCGGGTGGGTGCGCACATAGGCCGGGATCGAGTTGTCCGAGATGCCGGTCACGCGCTGCAGCCGCGAGAAGAAATCGGGCATGCCCTGCGGGTCGAAGCCGGCAGCGGTCATGATCTGGAAGCCGACGCGGTCAGCCTCGCGCTCGGCCCCGCGCGAGAAGGACAGCTGGTTGGCCACGGCCGCGCCCTGCCCGCCCATCGCCAGCGCCGCCGCYGCRTCGCCGCTCTTGGTGGCSGCCAGCCCGGCCAGCACCATCGACGCCAGCGCGATCCACATCGACTCATCCTGCTTGGTGATGCCGCGCGCGATATGGCGCTGCATCACGTGGCCGATTTCATGGCCGAGCACGGAGGCAAGTTCCGATTCGGTCTCGGACTGGACCAGCAGCCCGGTATGCACGCCGATATAGCCGCCCGGCAGCGCGAAGGCGTTGATCGAGCGGTCCCGCACGCCAAACAGCTCGAAGCCGGTGGCGAAGGTGCCCGCGCCATTCGAACCGGCCACGTTCTGGCGGCGCGCGGCCTGCACCAGCCGGTAGCCGAGCGCGTTCAGGTAATCGTTGAGCAGGGCGTCCGAGACATAGTCGGTATCGCGGCGGATATCCCGCATGATCCGGTCGCCCAGCCGCCGCTCCATGTCCGGCGACAGCGATGCCGTGGACGGGTCGCCGAGGTCCGGGAGCTGCAGGCTGCCGCCCTCCACCACCGGGTTATTGGTCCGCAATCCGAATTCGGATTTCTGACCCGCCCTGACACTGCGGTTGAGATTGTCGTAGACCTGATCGCTGGCGTCGGGCACCAGCTCCGTAGTGGGCGCCGGCTGCTGCGAGGACGGCGCCAGCCGCGCGGCGGGCACGGTCAAGCCCTGCGGCCAGGCCGGCGCGGCCATGGTCAGCACGAGGGCGGCGGCCACGGCACGGGCAAGTGACGCGCGCATGGCGGGGGCGGCCAAAGCAGCGGGAGCGGTGTCGGCGGCGCGCGCCGGAGCGGGCAGGCGGCGGCGCCAGGAGGTCTTGGGCATATTGCTATGATAGCGGCCTCCGCCGCGCGTTCCCAATCCGGCAGACCCCTTGCCCCGCGTTGTTTCTCCGGATTGCGACGGGCGCTATTTCATYCCTCGAATTCTGACGCCATGAGCCAACTCACCCACTTCGACGCCGCCGGACRAGCCCATATGGTCGATGTCGGCAACAAGGCCAGCACCCATCGCGTGGCGGTGGCCACCGGCACCATCACCATGCAGCCGGATACCTTCGCGCTGGTGCGCGACGGCACCGCCAAGAAGGGCGACGTGCTCGGCATCGCCCGGGTGGCCGCGATCATGGCGACCAAGCGCACCTCCGACCTGATCCCCCTCTGCCATCCCATCGGCCTGACCAAGGTGGCGGTCGATTTCGCGCTGGACGAACCGAGTTCCACCATCGCCTGCGTGGTACGCACCGAAACCCACGGCCAGACCGGGGTGGAGATGGAGGCGCTGACCGGCGTGCAGGTGGCCCTGCTSACCATCTACGACATGTGCAAGGCGGTGGACCGGGGGATGGTGATGGGCAACGTGAAGCTGCTGGAAAAGCATGGCGGGAAGTCGGGGGATTGGGTGGCGGGCTGATTTGTCGCCCCGTGYCCCCCGTTGTCCCCCGTTGTCCCGCCCGTAATAAAGGTAACGCCGCATTTCCAAGCCCCCCGCGCCGGCGCCACTTCCGGAAAATTGGTATTGAATTACCAGCAAGGCCCGGCGCCGCCCGTCCACGGATCGGGCGGGTCGAGCGTTGAGGGTTAGGTAACAGGTCACAACGCCGGAAACGCCGCTTTCGGGATGTCGCCGGCACGCATGCAGCACATTGGGTAGGGGTACACATCATGAACGGGCGCAAGCTTTGCCAGATCGCCCTGGCTTTCGCGGCGGTGGCCTCGGCCGCTGTCAGCACGTCGGCCATGGCCGGCGGCCACTACCACGGGGGGCGCGCGCGCGTCGGCGTGGGCGTCTACGTGGGACCGGGCTGGGGAGGATGGGGACCCGGCTGGGGTCCAGGCTGGGGGCCCGGTTGGGGACCCTATGCCTATGGCCCCTACTACGGGCCCGGCTACTATCCGCCCGCCGTCGTCGCGGTGCCGGCGCCGAATCCGCCGCAGTACATCGAACAGGGCGCGGATGGCAATCCAGTGCCCGCGCCATCGGCCAGCGGCGCGCCGAATGACTCGCCCAACGCCTGGTGGTACCACTGCGATTCGCCCGAGGGCTTCTACCCGTACGTCCGCGAGTGTCCCACCGGCTGGCAGCGGGTGCCGCCGACGCCGTCTTCGTCCACCACGCCGCAGGGCCGTGTTCCGGGAGCGACGTCATGAATCCGCGCATCCTTCCCCTGTTGCTGGCGGGCACGCTGGGCCTTGGCGCCTGCGCGGTCATGCCGTCCGGCCCGAGCGTGATGGCGCTGCCGGGCACCGGCAAGACCTTCGACCAATTCCGTGGGGATGACTACAACTGCCGCCAGTTCGCATTCGGTCAGGTGGGCGGCGTAAGCGCCCAGCAGGCATCGAACACGGCCGCCGTGGGCAGCGCGGCCATCGGCACSGCACTCGGCGCAGCGGCCGGGGCGGCCTTCGACGGCGGTTCGGGCGCGGCCATCGGCGCCGGCGTGGGCCTGCTCACTGGCGCCGCCGTGGGGGCCGGGAACTCGTATAACGCGGGATATGGCTCGCAGCGGCAGTACGACGCCGCCTACGTCCAGTGCATGTACGCCAGCGGCAACCGCGTGCCGGTCTACGGGCAGATGGTGTCCACGCCGCGCGCCACCAGCTACGCGGCGCCGCCGTCGAACTACCAGCCCTACTATCCTCCGCCCCCGCCGCCCGGTTACGTGCGCTGACGGCTTCGGCCCTGGCTGGGTTTCGGCTCAGCCGTGGCCCTGCCGGGCGCGTACGCGMACCCAGGCGCAGAAGTCGCGCGGACGGTGCGCGTCGTCCATTTCCTCGCAAGCCTTGTCCAGCGTGTTGAACTGTGCGGCTTCGTCGCCCTGATAGTAATAGCGCAGGCGATCCATCCACAGCCGCGCGCGCTCTGGCTGGCCGGTCAGCGCCAGTAGCCACGCGGTGCGGCCGATCAGGTTCGGGGTGGGCAGCAGGTGCAGCGCGTCGAGGTGCCCGGGTAGCAATTCGGCGGCATTCTGGGCCGTGATGACGGTCCGCTCGATGGCCTCCGACGCGGCGTGCTGGCGGAACCAGTGGCGCGGCATCGGCAGGCCATCGCGCCGTTCATCGCTCGCATACTCGCGCGCCTCCACGCGACGGTAGTCCTGCCAGAGCGTGGTCAGGATGATGGCCGAGAGCGCGACGAAGGCGATGCCGATGACCATCGCCGCCGGCTTGGGGACGCGCAGTTTGCCGAAGCCGGACGGCTCCAGCCATCCCAGCAGGAAGCAGAACGGCAGGAAGAAGTAGAGGTAATGGAGCGGGT
This sequence comes from Cupriavidus sp. KB_39, assembly GCF_052114485.1. NCBI lineage: Bacteria > Pseudomonadati > Pseudomonadota > Betaproteobacteria > Burkholderiales > Burkholderiaceae > Cupriavidus > Cupriavidus sp. KB_39. Next base: position 325 of record NZ_JBFREV010000025.1, on the reverse strand, counting down.
ATTCGAGCATCGAATGCGCGCCGACCATCGCCAGCCAGAGCAGGATCACCACGGTCTGCGGGCGCTCCGTCGACGTCGCGCGCCACAGGCGGCTACGCACCACGCGCCACAGCCACGCCACCAGCAACACCCCCACGCCCGCCGTGCCCATCAAACCGGTCTTCGCCAGCAAATCCAGCACGGCGTTGTGGGCATGCAGGGACATCTCGGCCGTCACGCGCACCTGCGCCATCTGCTGGAACTGCGCCCAGCCGAACTCCCCGTAACCCACGCCGAGCAGTGGATGCAACCGGAACATCGCGACGGCATGCGCCCAGAGCGCGCC
>NZ_JBFREV010000024.1:0-94901 GCF_052114485.1 Cupriavidus sp. KB_39 | reverse complement strand
GGTCACGCATGGCGCGAGCGCCCTGCCCACCCGGCTGGTGATCGAGGAACCGTCGCTGCTGTTCTATCCGCGCTACGCCGTCCACACCTTCCACAATCCGCCGGTGGAGGGTTCCCAGTTCACCTGCGCCACGCTCGATTTCGATGGCGGGGCCATGAATCCGCTGGCACGCGCCCTGCCGCCCCTGATCGTGCTGCSGTTGGCACAGSTAGATGGGCTCGATCCCGCGCTCGCGCTGCTGTTCGCCGAGACGGAGCGCGTGCGCTGTGGCCAGCGCCTGTTGGCCGACCGGCTGTTCGAAGTGGTGCTGATCCAGCTGCTGCGCTGGCTGCTCGACCATCCCGAGCAAGCCGGCATCCAGCCGGGCCTGATCACTGGCCTGTCCGATGCGCGCCTGGCGCGGGCGCTGGTCGCCGTGCACGAGGCACCGGGCGAGGCATGGAGCGTGGAGTCGATGGCGGGTTGCGCCGGGATGTCGCGCAGCGCGTTCGCGGCGACGTTTCGGGAGGTGGTGGGGCAGACGCCAGCCGACTATCTGGCCGACTGGCGCATCAGCCTTGCGCAGGCGCGCCTGCGTGACGGCGTGCCGCTGAAACTGATGGCCGACGAGCTGGGCTACGCCAACCCGTCGGCCTTGTCGCGTGCGTTCCTGGCCAAGGTCGGCCAGTCCCCGCGCGACTGGTTGCGGACTCAGTAGTCCACGGTCATCGACAGCTTGAAGGTACGCGGCTGGCCGATCACGAGGATGCCGCCGCTCGACGACGCCCAGTAGTCCTTGTCCGCGATGTTCTCGACGCCCGCCCGCACCGTATAGCGCAGCTGCGACGCCTTGAACGCGTAGCGCGCCCCGAGATCGAATCGGTTCCACGACGGCAGGCTGATGGTGTTGGTCGTGTTGGCGGACTGGCGGCCGGTCTGGATATAGCGGCCGGTCACCGTCGCGCCCGGGAGGAACGGCAGGTCGTACTCGCCGCTCATCGTCAGCGTGTAGATCGGCACGCCCACACCCGGCTTGCCCTCGGTGTTGGCGTTGCCCGTGTTCGACACCTTCGAGTCTATATAGGACACGCCGCCCAGCAGGCGCACGCCGCGCAGCGGCTCGCCGAACACGCTGAACTCCACGCCGCGATTGCGCTGGTCCCGCACGGCGAACACATTGCCCTGCGTGACGCCCGTCGGCTGCTCGATCTGGAAGAACGCCAGCGTGGTGCCGAAGCTGCCCGCGTCGTACTTCGCGCCCACTTCATGCTGCTTCGACTTGGCCGGCGCGAACACCTGCCCGGCGTTGATGGTGTTGGACGGCGCGGTGCCGCCCTGCGCCAGACCCTCGATGTAGTTGTAGTACAGCGAGACGTTCTGGAGCGGCTTGACCACCAGGCCGAACATCGGCGACGTGGCGGACTCGCTGTAGTTCGCCGTCTGCACGCCCGTGGCCGTTGCGTAGCCACGGATGTTCATCACCTGCTGGCGCACGCCGCCGGTCAGCAGCACGCGGTCGTTCAGGAACGACAGCGTGTCCGAGAACGACACCCCGTTGATGTTGACCCGGCCCGTCACGTTCGGATCGGCCATATTGCCGGTGGTCGGGGCGGCCGGGTACGGCACGGTCGGCGCGTTGTAGAGATTGGTTGGGAACGCGGGCGAGGACTGGAACGCGCTGCTCTTCTCCTGCTCCAGGCCGGACCAGCTCAGGTTCACCGTGTGCTTGACCGGGCCGGTTTCGAAGCGGCCACGCACGCCCACTTCACCGGTGTAGGTATCCTGCTTGAACGGAACGGTCAGCCGCGTGGCCGTGCCAAAGCCGTTATTCCCGACGTTCGCGCCGCTGTAGTTGCCGAACTCGTTGCTGTGGTGCGCGCCGAAGGCGGCGTAGGTGGTCCAGTTCCTGGTGACGTCGTACTCGGCGCGGATCGTGCCGTAGGTGTCTTCCAGCTCGGAATACGTCCATGGCTGGGCGAAGTTCGTCGAGGCGGACGCCACCGCCGGCAAAGCCGTACCCGACAGCTGGACCGTGCTGCGGCCCTGGTTGATCCGCTGCTTCTGGTAGCCGAAGTCCGCATTCACGCGGAACGCGTCGCCCTGGTAGTCCAGGCCCAGCGTGAACAGGCGCTGCTGCCGGCTCTCGTTGTCCACCGGGGTATCGCCGCCACGCGCCATGGCGTTGACGCGCACGCCGAATTCCTTGTTYTTGCCGAAACGGCGGCCCACATCCACATGGCCGCCCACCTGCGAGTCGCTCGTATAGTCGATGGTCGCCTGGGTGATGTCCGCCGCCGTGGCGTACTTGGGCACGAGGTTGATCATGCCGCCCGTGCCGGAGCCACTCGGCGACACGCCGTTCAGGAAGGCGCTGGCGCCGCGGAACACTTCCACGCGCTCCAGCCCTTCGATGGCCACCAGCTGGCGCGGGGCGATGCCGAACAGGCCGTTGTACTGGATGTCGTCGGTGGTCAGCGGGAAGCCGCGCACCACGAAGGTATCGGCGAAGTTGCCGAAGCCGTAGGCGGTGCGGATCGCCGGATCATCGGCCAGCACACCGGCAATGCTGCGCGCCTGCTGGTTCTGGATCTGCTGGGACGTGTACGACGTCACGCTGAACGGCACATCCATGAAGTCCTGGTTGCCCAGCACGCCAAGGCGGCCGCCGCGTGCGACCTGCCCGCCGGCATAGGGCGCGGGCAGCTGGTCTGCCGAGGCGTCGGCATGGACGGTGACGGCGGGCAGCGTGGCGCTCTCCGCGCTGGCGGCGGGCTGGGCCGCTTCCTGGGCGAAGGCGATGGTCGGCAGCACGCCGGCAGCGGCCAGCGCGGCCACGAGATGGCGCAGCGGCGTGCGGGATGCACGTCCGGCACGCGGTACGGAATAAGACAAGGTGACACTCCCAAGTAAAACGATTTCATGCCCGTCCGCGCCGCTGATCGCGGCGGGCGGGTTTTTTCCCGTATCCGTCTGGATGGTGGCGTCGCTCTGACGGCGACGCTCGTTTGTGCCGCTACGCCTGCACGATCAGGATCGCGCTCAGCGCAGCCGCCACACCGATGCCGATCGCCCCGCGCGCGATGCGCGGCGTGACCTGCGGTGCATAAGAGAAGGCGCCCACCACTGTCAGGGCGCTGACGGTGAGCAGGCCGGCCCAATAGATYACGCCGAAGGCCCAGCCCTGGGCGGCCACGCACGCCGCCAGGGCCAGTGCCAGCGCGATCCAGCCCTGCCAGCGCAGGCGGCGCACGCGGGCCGGCGGGGGCTCGGCGCCCCGGCCGAAGATGTCGGCGTGATGCCGGTCGATGGTCTGGGCCAGCCAGGTGAAGCCGCCCACGGCGAATCCGATGCCGGCCACGCAGGCCGGCCACATGGCGGGTGCGCTCATGACGCCTCCCCCATGGCACCGGTGCGCGCCGACGCGTCTGCGCCGCGTGCCGCCGGACGAGTCCGCCCGAGCCACCACGCCGCCGCGCCCAGCCCGAGGCCAATCGCCAGCACCGTCAGGTCGAAGCCCGCCAGCACCGCCGGCCCATGCAGCAGCGTCACGCCCAGATGGGCGGTGCCGCTCAGCGCGTTCAGCAGCGGCAGGCCCGCGAACAGCACGGCGCMGATGCCCAGCAGCACGCGCCACATGCCGCGCGTCGGGCGGATCTGGGCGACCAGCGCCGCGATGGCCCAGGCCGCGAAGAACATGCGGATTTCCATGTCGGGCCGCTGCGCGATACCCACCGGCACGAGCCGGTTGGCCCAGAAGTAGCTGGCGAATGCGATCGGCAGGCCGGCAATCACGCCAAGGTTGAGCGCTTCCACCAGCCGCAGCCCAAACGGCGTGCGGCCCGTGGCAGCAATCGTGTGGGCGTGGCTCTTGCGCGTCCTCACGGCCCAGAGCAGCGCGCCGGTCGCCACCATCAGGCAGCCGGCCAGCCCGGAGGCAAAGAAAAGCCCGCGCAGCAGCGGCGGCGCGAAGTGCGCGATGTGCAGCCCCACCATCACGCCACGCGTGGCGCTGGCATTGGCCGGATCGTCGCCGAAGGTTTCCTTGAGCGCGCCGGTGGTGCCGGCGAACAGGACGGTCGGCTGCACCGACGACAGGCTGCGCCCGGCATCGCGCGTCATCGTGACGAGGGCGTTGGCGTCGTTGGGGCGCTCCACCGTGATCCGGGCCGGGGCCACGCCGTCCCACCGGGCGGTCGCCTGCGCCAGCATCGGGCCCACCGGGGCCAGCGGCACCTGCACGCCAGACGCCTGCACGCGCGGGGCGCGGAGGCCCAGCTCGGTGTCGAACCGCTTCGTATCGCCCTTATAGACCGCCTGCACGCCCCACGGCATGTACAGGAACAGCAGCGTCACGAGGCCCGTGTAGGTAATCATCAGGTGAAACGGCAGCGCCAGCACGGCGGTGGCGTTGTGCGCATCGAGCCACGAGCGCTGGCCYTTGCGGGCGCGGAASGTGAAGAAGTCCGCGAAGATGCGCCGATGGGTGATCACGCCGCTCAGGATGGCCACCAGCATGAACATCGTGCAGAAGCCGATGATCCAGCGCGCCCAGATCGCCGACATGTAGTGGAGATCGAAATGCAGGCGGTAAAGGAACTCGCCGCCGCGCGTCTCGCGGGCGCCGGGCACGGGCGTGCCGGTCAGGGCGTCGAGCGTGCGCGTCTCCAGCCGGGCGCGGTTGCCCTTGCCGGCATCCTCGGGGCGCGGCTGGCGCAGCCAGAACACCGAGGTGGTGGGACGGCGGTCGTCGGGGAGATTGATGAACCAGCGCTCGGCATTGGGTGCCTGTTCGCGGAGGAAGGCGATGGCGCCGTCGGCAGCCCGGCGGGTCGCGTCGGCGTCTGTGTCGCCACCCAGCCGCGCGTGCAGTTCGGGCTTCATCCAGAGCGTGATCTCGTCCTTCACATAGCTGGCGGTGCCGCTACAGAAGACGAGGAACAGCACCCAGCACACCAGCAGGCCCGCCCACGTATGCAGCCACGCCATCGACTGGCGCAGCCCCTGACCCTTTCGCAATTCGGCCATTACGCGCTCCGCAGGGCCAGCCAGCCCAGTCCCAGGACCGCGCAGGGCACGGCCAGTCCGATCCACGCGCGCCATGCCGACTCGACGGCGAACACCCAGATCACGGCCAGCGCGTACCAGAGGAACGACAGCAGGGAGGCGGTGACTACCGCTTCGGCGCGCGCCATATCGGTCCAGCGTGCCAGCGCGAGCGAGACGCAGCCCGTGGCGAGTGCTGCGAGCCCGTAGCCGCCCAGGATGCCGGCGATCGCCCGCGACGCGACCGCCACGCGATAACCGGTCGAAATGCCCTGCTTCATGTTGCTGCGAATTCCGTGAAAGCCGCAATGATAAGCGTTCTCATATGCATTGTCTTTCAGACCTCGCATTTCGGCGGGTTATGGCGGGGTAGACATTGAAGACATGTCGCGAAAAGCCCATAGACGGAAATCTCAGTAATTCTGCATTGCAGAACCMTCATTCCACGCTGCGGTTGACAGCTTCCGGGGATCGATGGGACGATGCCACGCATCAATACCGGCGACTTCACGCCGGAAGCCTTGCCCGGAGACATGCATGCGCAGTACCGCTTTCCCCGCGGACCGTTCTGGTCACGCGTCCACCCCCGCCCAATCCGACTCGTTCCGCCCCGCCTTCCAGCGCCTGCACCAGACCATGGGCCCGTGGGTGGCCAGCCATCCTGACCGCGTGGCCGTGATGGATGCCCACCGCGCGCTGCGCTATGGCGAACTGGACCTGGCCGTGCGCGAGACCGCCCAGACGCTGACCGCGCTCGGCGTGCGCGGCGGCGACCGCGTGGTGCTGGTSACCGAGAACAGCGTCGGCTGCGCCGTGCTGCTGCTGGCGCTGAGCGCCATCGACGCCTGGTCGGTGCCGGTCAATGCCCGGCTGTCGGCGCGCGAGATTGCCAATATCGTCGAGCACGCCGGCGCGCGCGTGACCTTCTATCTGGACAACGATTTCCCCGAAGCCCGCGAGCACGGGCTGGCGCGCGGCGCGCAGTGGGCCGGTGCTGCCGTGTGGCCACACGTCGGCAAGCTGCTTGTCAGCGCCATCGACGAGACGGCCGTGGCGGAGCCGGTAGCCGCCGAGGCCCGCGAGCAGGTGGCCGCGCTGATCTATACGACCGGCACCACGGGCGCCTCGAAGGCGGTGATGCTGACGCACGCCAACCTGATGTTCATCGGCCATTCCAACCGCCTGCAGGCCCGCGTACAGGCCGGCGACCGCGTCTACGGCGTGCTGCCGATCTCGCACGTCTATGGGCTGTCCGTGCTGCTGGTGGGCCCGGTGTCCAACGGCGCCACGGTCTACTACGAACCGCGTTTCCGCCCGGAGAAGCTGGCGCGCACGCTGGTCGAGGAACAGCTCACCGTGCTGCACGGCGTGCCGGCGATGTACGCCAAGGTGATCGAATGGAGCCGCGCGCAGGGCCAGTCGCTGCGCACGCCGTCGCTGCGCATGGCGCAGTCGGGCGGCGCGCCGCTCACGGCGTCGCTCAAGGCATCGTTCGAAGACGCCTTCGGCATCGTGCTGAACAACGGCTACGGCATGACGGAGACCTCGCCCACCGTGTGCCAGACCCGCGTGGATGCCCCGCGCGCCGACTGCTCGGTCGGCCCGGTGGTGCCGGACGTGGAAATCCGCCTCGGCTCCCCCCTGCCSGACGGCAGCGGYGAGTTGCTGGTGCGCGGCCCCAACGTGATGAAGGGCTACTACCGGCGCCCGGACCTCACGGCGCAGACCATCGATGCCGACGGCTGGCTCCATACGGGCGACCTCGCGCGCATCGATCCGGACGGCGCGGTGTCCATCGTCGGCCGCTCGAAGGARATCATCATCCACTCGGGCTTCAACGTGTATCCGGAGGAAGTCGAGCAGTCGCTCAATGCGTTCCCCGCCGTGCTGCAATCGGCCGTAGTGGGCCGGGCCACCGAGGGCAACGAGGAAGTGATCGCCTTCGTCGAGGTGCGCGGCGGCATGACGCTGGACGAGCCCGCGCTGCGCACCTTCCTGCGCGACCGCCTGTCGCCCTACAAGATGCCGGCCGAAATCCGCGTGGTGGCGCAGCTACCCGCGGCGCCKTCCGGCAAGATCCTCAAGGCGAAGCTGCGCGAGCAGCTTGCCTCCGGCAACCTTTGAGCCACGCACATGGATAGCCAGGCCGATTCCCTCCCCGACCTCCCGCCCGCCACGCCCAAGGTGGACAACCGCAAGGAAGACCGCCATTTCGTGACCGCGCTGGCGCGCGGGCTCGACGTGCTGGCGTGCTTCCGCGCCTTCGACAGCGAACTCGGCAATGCCGAACTGGCCCAGCGCTGCGGGCTGCCGAAGTCGACCATTTCCCGGCTCACGCACACGCTGACCGAACTCGGCTACCTCCAGGCGCTGACCGAGCCGATGCGCTACCGGCTGGGCAGTTCCGCGCTGGCGCTGGTGCCGTCCGGCCAGCCCGGCGCGGACGTGCTGGCGGTTGCGCGGCCGTACATGCAGGAACTGGCGGATCTCTCGCAGGGCGTGGCCTCGTTGATCGTGCGCGACCGGGGCCGCATGCTGATCTACGAGAACTGCCAGTCGGAGAGCTACCTCACGCTGCGCGTGGCCGTGGGCAGCCGCGTTTCCGGGCTCAATACGGCGGCCGGGCGGGCCTACCTTGTGGCCCTGCCGCCGGCCGAGCAGCGCCAGGCGCTGACCGCCTTCCGCGCCGATGACCGCGTCAGCGCGGCCCATGCCGAGGGCGTGCTCTCCGCCAGCCGCGACGAAGCCCGCCGGCTGGGCTGCACCACCTCGTTCGGCGAATGGCTGCCCGACATCAACTCGATCGCCGTCGCTTTCCGGCCCGGCCAGTCCCTGCCGCCGATGACCCTCAGCTGCAGCGGCCCGAACGCCATCGTGCCGCCGGCGCATCTGCTGGAAAAGGTGCGCCCGCTGCTGCGCGACCACATCCGCCGCATCGAGGCCGCGTTCGGCGTGGCGGCCTGAGCCGGGGGGTTTCCCGGAGGGCGCCGGTTTGCCGTACGATGCTGGCTTTCCCTCCGATCCTTCGACGCTCCCGCCATGCCGCAACTGATCATCGAACTCACCGAAAACACCCGCCTGACCTGCTCGCAGGACGARCTGCTGGACGAAGCCAACGCCGCGCTGCTGGCCACCGGCCAGTTCCGCGAGCCGGACATCAAGTCCCGCTGCGTGACGCTGACCACCTACCGCCAGGGCACGGAAAACCGTGACCGCGCCTTCGTGCACGCCACCGTCTGGATTCTGGACGGGCGCGAGCAGGCCGTGCGCAAGCAGGTGGCGCAGGCCGTGTGCGATGTCCTCACCGACGCGGTGCGCCCCGGCGCCGGCCAGAGCGTGCAGGTCAGCGTGAACGTGCAGGAGATGGAGCGCGCCGTGTTCACCAAGCAGATCATCGGCGAGTAAGCCAGCGCGGCGGCGTCTGCACTGTCAGCCATATGCATCGCAATATCTGACGCCGCCGCGTTCGCCCCCGGCCGCCATCCGGCGGCAAGACTCGTTTCACCCGCGATACACCCCCGTTGTGCCTTTAACATCCGGCAACCCTGTGCTGAGCATTTTTGACATGGGGCGGCCGTGACCGTCGCCTAGTATGTTCTGGGATGCCTGCCGGCCTGCCCCCCGGACCCGGCGCCCACCCTCCCCGTTTTTGATCTCCCATCGTCTTCGCTCCCCTGCGAGGTGTCTATGCGTGTCGTGCTCTATCAGGAAGAGGCGCTGCGGCTCCGTCAACGCCTGTGCGAGCACGGCCTTCCCGAGGAAATCGACCTGTCCGGCGCGGGCGACGGCATGCTGGTGGTCGTCGTCCTGGCCCGGGACACACGCGTGGCCGCCGCCGCCGAGCACTGGCTGCGCAGCGTGCCCCGCCCGGACGCCTTCATCGCCGCCTGCACCGCCGCCACGCGCGCGCAATGCCGGCAGGAGCCATGGTGGCCCGGCGGCATCTGCGACGTGGTAGCGGCTGACGACGAGCCGGGCATGCTGACCGAACTGGCGCTCCGCCTGAAGCGCCTGCACGAGCTGGAATCGATCCTCACCTCCGACTGGCTGCGCAAGCGCGCGGTGGGCCACTCGGCGCCCTGGCGTGAAACGCTGCGCGCAGTGGCGCAGGTCGGCCGCTTCGGCAGCGGCGCCTGCCTGCTGACCGGCGACAGTGGCTGCGGCAAGGAGCTGCTGGCGCGGCTGATCCATGATCTCGATCCGGTGCGGCGCAGCGGCCCCTTCATCGTGGTGGACTGCACCACGCTGAGCCCCGAGCTATCCGGCAGCGAGCTGTTCGGCCATGCGCGCGGCGCCTTCACCCACGCCGTGGCCGCGCGTGACGGCGCCGTGGCGCTGGCCGATGGCGGCACACTGTTCCTCGACGAAATCGGCGAACTGGACCTGCTGCTGCAAGCCCGCCTGCTGCGCGTGGTGCAGGAGCGCGCCTACAAGCGCGTGGGCGACGACAACTGGCGGCGCTCGGACTTCCGGCTGACCTGCGCGACCAACCGCAGCCTCGACGCGGAGGTGACAGCAGGCCGCTTCCGCAGCGACCTGTACTTCCGCATCACCCAATGGACCATCCACGCCCCGCCGCTGGCGGCGCGGCGCGACGACATCCCGCTGCTGGTCGAACACTTCCTGGCCGAGCACGCCGGCACGCCGCCGCGCGTGATGCCCGAGGTCATGCAGCAGCTGATGGCACGCGACTATCCCGGCAATGTGCGCGAACTGCGCCACGTGGTGCTGCGCATGGCGGACCGCCAGCAAGGCTTCCACGTGCTCAGCACGGGCTGCCTGGACCTGCCGCTGGCCGATGTGATGGCCGCCACCGGCCTGATGGACGGCTGGGAGGGCGTGCTGGCCCGCGCCGTCGAGGGGGCGCTCGATGCCGGGCTGGGGCTGAAGAACATCGGCCAGATCGCGGAAGCCATCGCCGTGAAGGTGGCGGAACGGCGCGCCGGGTCCACCAGCCGCGCCGCCGAGCTATTGCGCGTCACGCCGCGTGCGCTGCAATTGCGCCGGCAGGGGCGGCCCACGGAGGGCTGCCCGTGAGGTCGGCCCTGAGGTTGCCACGCGGGCGCCGCCAATCATCCGCAGCGCGTTGCCGCCGGCCATGCGCGCGAAGGCTTCCGGCGATGGGCGCAGCGCGCGGATCTTGGCCAGCTCCAGCCCCGGATGCAGCCACGGGCCGTCCGAGCCGAACAGCAGCTTGTCCGGGCCGGCGCGGGCGAAGGCTTCCTCGAGCAGGTCGAAGCGGCGCACGCCGGCCGTATCGGCAAACAGGTTCGGATGCCGCACGATCAGGTCGATGACCTGCCGCTGGGCGGCCCAGTCGTCCGCGAAGCTGCCGAGGTGGGCGAACACGAACGCCACGTCAGGATGGGTCTGCGCCAGCAGCGAGAGCGCGCCGGTATCGCCGCCGGCGTCGTACAGCACCGGCAGCCGCCAGCGGCGCGCGGCGTCGCAGACCTGCCGGTGAATCCGCGCATCATGACGATGTACCTTGATGCCGCGCAGCCCCAGCCGCAGCACGGCTTCCTCGATCATCGCGTGCAGCCGGTCGCGGTCGCGCTCGGCGTGGACCATGGCGAAGCCGATCCAGCGGCGCGGGTCGGACCGCACCAGCGCAGCGACGTCACGGTTGCCTTGCGCGTAGTCCGACTGGAACACGGGGAGCAGCACCGAACGCACGATGCCGGCCTCGCTGGCGCGGCGCGCGTAGGCGGCCAGCGGCGCGGTGGTGTCCCACGGGCCGGTCATGCCGTCGCCCTGGCCGGCGTGGACGTGGAAGTCGACGATCATGGCAGCCGCCATTCGAGTTCGAGCTTCTCGCCGGACTTCATCGCCAGCGTGCGCTTGTCGTCGCCCGTGCGGAAGGCGTTGATGTGGGTCGCCCGTCGCAGCAGGCTCGGCGGCAGGATGTTCACAATCGTGATGCCGGAAGGCCCTGCGAGCAGAACATCGCCGACCAGCGCGCTGTTGTGAATGCTGCCACGCAAGGCGCGGATGACGGCGTGCTCGACGGCAGACAGGTCCTTCTCCTTCCTGACGCTGGCTACCCAGACGCCGAGCCCGCGCAGCGCGCCGTGCACACCCGCGCACCACCGGTGCTGCTTCATGCGGCTACCCAGCGTCTTCGACAGGCCGACATAGATCGGCGTCGTGCCACGGACGAGGATGTAGACGCCCGGCCCCGATACGGTCCGGTCATCAACCGCCAGCTTGAGCGATTCGAACCTCCGCCACGCCAGCGTCACGTTGACCTCTCGCGTGACTTCCTCCTCCAGCTCCGGCGCGAAGCCCTCGTACAGGTGCCCGCCCGGCCGTGGCACCGCCAGCTGCAACCCCACCAGTTCCATCCCCCCGCGCGGCTGCTGCCGCGCCAGCAGGCAGGCCCGGCAGCACGCGTCGGTGCTCTCGAAGCGGGCAGTGCCCAGCCGTGGCTGGGTACTCACGCGCCGCGCGCGGGCGATGATCAGCCGCAGGTCGTTGACCAGCGCCTGCGGGGGCGTGCCGGGCGGATAGCGGCGCATGGCCGCCACCAGCCCCATCAGCCGGCGCATGCGCCATGGCGCAAGCTCCAGCGTGTCTCCATCAGCGGTCTTAAACATGCTGGGGTTCCTCCATTGGGGTCGAAGACGGCCACGGCGCCTGGCGCGCGGCATCGGGCAAGTGCGGCGCGAGCCGCGTCATGGCGGCCAGCAAGGCGTCGATATCCGCGCGGCGATGATTGGCCCGGACGATCAGCGCCAGCGCGTGGCGCCCCTCGGGCTGGCGCAGCAGCGCGGTACGGAAGCCGGCGGCGCGCAGGCCGGTGTGCAGCGCCACGGTGCGTTCCGTACTGGCGAGCCGCACGTGTTGCATCGGATGGTCGCGCGGCGGCGCGTGCAGGTCCGGCAGGCAGCCCCGCGCCAGCGCGCGCAGGCCGGCCTGCAGGCGGCGCAGGCGCTGCCAGAGCCGCGCGCGCAGGACATCGCCCGCCATGCGGTTGATTTCCAGCGCACGGAGCCCGGCGCGCAGCGCGACCTCGCTGGCGGCGCTGCTGTGGGTCTGGGTGGGGCCGTCCCGGGCAATCGCCTGGACCAGCGCGGCAGGCCCGCACAGCGTGGCCAGCGGCGCGCCGAAGGCCTTGGCCCATGACGCCACCAGCAGCACCGGCTGCGCCGGATCGCACCCTGCGTGGCGCAGCGCGCCGCCGCCGCCGCTGCCCCACGGCTGGCGCGGCGACGCGGCGGCGCCCATCAGGCCAAGCATCTGGCTGTGATCGATCACGATCAATCCTCCATGCCGGCGTACCAGCGTCAGATAGCGCGCCAGCGGCAACGGCAGGCCGGCCAGCCGGGTGGCGTCCGCAATCACTGCCGGCGGCCTGCCCCGCCGGCGCAGGCGGTGATCGCGAATCCGCCGCGCCAGATCGGCCAGATCGCCGTGCCGGAACCACGCCACCGGCGCGCCCAGGCCGCGTACGCGCTCCAGGCCCCAGCGCATCACCGGATACAGCGCCTCGTCGGCAATCAGCGCGTGCGTGCGGCCCAGTTGCTCGAACACGTCGATGGCCAGATGCAGCGTGGATGGCGCCACCATGCCGGCCTCGCAGCCCTGCAGCGCCGCCGCGTCCGCCGCCAGCCGCCGCGCCAGTGGCGCAGCGGCCAGCGAGGCCGGGTAGCCAGTGGTCAGCGCGGCGTAGTCGCCCAACTGGTCCGCCGGGTGCCGCAGGCCCAGRTACAAGGCCGAGGCGAAGTCGATCATGGCGCCGCTCCGTCCGCGCTAGGCGATGCGCAGCCCGCCCTTGTGCTCGTGCAGCCTGCGCAGCAGGTGCATGCCGGGCACCTGCACGTCCACCGGCTCCACGCCCACATCCACGCCGGTCACTGCCCGGTAGGAGTGGATATAGGTCTGGATCTCCGGCCGGAAGAAGGCGGCCCAGTTCGCGGCATTGACCGGGTCGCTGACCGAGTTCCAGTCGCTCCATCGGATCGACGAGACGATCTGCTCGCCCGTGGTGGCCAACTGCCAGAACTGGTAGGTGTTGGTATCGCCCCAGCCCTGCAGCTTGCGCATGCTCTCCACCGAGTGCATCCACGGCTCCGGATACGCCACCATCGCGCGCCGGGGCAGGAACTCACGGAACTCGGGGCGCGCCAGCATCCACTGCTGCATCATCATTTCCACGCGGGAGGTGGTGGGCAGGTCGCGGAACTGGTTGTGGGCCCCTTCGGACAGGATCAGGTGGACCTCGCGCAGCGCGTTGAGCAGCGGGAAGCCGTCCGGCACCACCGTGGTGTCGTCGGCCTGGCGGAAGAACGGCACGCACAGGTTGAGCAGCGTGTGGAACGCGCCCAGGAACTTGCTGCGCGTGTCGGCCGGCTGCACCTGCGGCACGGCCCGGCCGATGAGCTGGAAACCGTACTCGTGCTGGTACTCCGCCGCGCGCCGTTCGATCGGCAGGCGGTGCTGCTCGTCCTGCACCCAGCCCCAGATGATGTTGTTGAGCGGGCGCAGGGAATCGAGTTCGAACTGGGCCAGCGGGTCGCGTGGGCCGGCGGAGACGTTCTGGAAGCGCCGGGAGATCGCGTTCATGGTCTGCACCAGCTGGAGTTCCTCCATCCAGTAGCTCCAGATCAGCTCGATCAGCGGCGGATAGGTCAGCTTGGCCGAGATGTCCTGGTTCCAGTGGTCGAGCCACAGGCAGCCTTCGCCGCAATGGTCGAGGTGGCGCTGGGGCGTCGGCGTGACGCCTTCGCCCGGTAGCGCGGCGCGCTCTTCCGGCACGGTCCGGTCCGTCAGCGCCCGGTTGATCCGCTCCGCCGCGTCCGTGCCCTGCAGGGCGGAGGCAATCCGCTGGAGGTACGGGAGCGTGGGCGAGGCCCCGCCGCCGAAATACTTGTTCGCCAGCACGTCCGGCTTGGTGATCTTCAGGCCGAGGCGGTCGTTGGCCAGGGCGATGGCGGTCGGGTCATAGGCCAGCAGCCGGGCGATGTCGTTGGCCGTCGGCCCGCTGGGCACCACGGCCCCCCAGGTGACTACGAAGGCTTCCGTCGCCACCTTGAGGGCCCGGTAGGCGTCGGTGTCCGTGAAGGGCAGGAAACGGCGCCGGCTGAGCCGGGCCGCGCCGCCATAGAGGAACGGCTCGCCATCCTTGCCCAGCGGCGTGTTCGCGTCCGGGAAGAACAGCGAATCGATCTGCTTGACGTAGTTGTCCCAGCCGAGCATGTCGGCATTCATCTTGATCAGCAGCCACAGGGCCACGTCGCCGGTGAGCGCGCGCGGGGTCCGCTGCAGGCGCACCGTGGTCGGGCTGACGTACTGCTCGGTGTCGAGCGGCCCGGAGCGGTCCGCGATCGGGTCGTCCAGCGGGTGGAAACTGGGCTCGCTCGGCACCGCTTCCCTCGGCGGGATCTCGACGTCGCGGCTGAGTTCCACGCCATGCCCCTGGGACAGGTACACGCCAATATCGGCCGACTCCTGGGCGCTGATGGCCTTGGGGTCGACCAGCTGCTCGATCAGTCCATTGATGATCTCGATCTTGGCCGGGAGGTCCACACCGCTCTTCATCCTGAGCGTGATGCGCGCCGTCAGCGTCTGGGGGCTGCCGGTGTCAGCGACCTTCCGGGTGTCCGTGGGCTGGTCGCCGATGTGGCATTGCGCCTGCAGGCTGTTGCTGAGCCCGTAGACGGGTATCGTGACATCGTAGTCACCGTCCATCCCCTTGGTCGTCTTCACGATCAAGACGTCTTTGTAGGGGTGGATATCGTCCGAATTGACCATCACATTTCTCCCTCAGCAATTTCACGCCATCACGGAAATCACGAAAATCATGCATAAGCCGGAACCGGGGTCCGGACCGGGCGGCGCTGGTTCAACACCACACTCAGCTGCCTGCTGCCCGCCGACCAGGGCAGGTAGCCGGCCAGCGCCCAGCGCTGCAGCAGCGCCGAGATGATCTGCAGYTCGTCATTGGCCGGCAGCAGGCCGCTGTAGCGCGCCTGGCCGAGCACCGCGAAGGCCAGCGTCGGCGTGTCCGCCAACCCCTCCTGCGGGCGCTGCCTGACCCGCTCCCAGGCGGCCAGCAGCCGCTTGGGGTGACGGTCTGGCAGGCGCAGCGCCTCCGCCAGCGAGCGGCCGTCCAGCGCCGGGGGCCGCAGCGACAGCAAGGTCGCTACGAACCACGGCACGGCGCGGTCCAGCTGATCGAAGGCTTCGCGCTGGGCYGCGCTCATCTGCMAGCGCGGATAGAGCTGCTCCCAGACCTGCTCCAGCGCGTCCCACTGCGGATGCGGATAGAGCGCGCGGCCCATGGCCAGGGACAGCTTCACGCGGATCCACGGTGCCGGATGCGGATCGTCGAGGTTGATGCGCAGCACGAACGCCTTTGGCAGGCTCACCACGCTCATCAGCCCGCACGTGGCAGCGATGCCCACGCGCGACACCGCCCAGAGATCCGCCACGATCTCGCTGATCCAGCGGTCCCACGCCTGCCAGATCCGCTGCGCCGGGGTGCGCCCCTGCCCCACGCGGCTGGCGGACGCCCGCCGGTAGGCGTTGACGAGGTCCAGCAGCGCCGCCGCCTGGTGCCCCACTTCATGGAACAGGGACGCCGCGATGCCCGTGCCCACCATCCGCTCGCGCGGCATGCGGATCACCGCCACCGGATTGGCGCCGCCGCCCGGCAGCCGGGTGCGGGCGCGGCGGATGGCACCGCCATGGCCGCGCTCGACGTAGCAGATGACGGGCGGCGCCTCGATCGACGAGCCGGGCTGCTTGAGGCCATCCTGCGCGGCCACGTCGAGGCCCGAGAGCCAGATGCCGGTGCCGTGCTGGCTGCGCTGCGTCAGCACTTCCGCGAAGATCTCGAAGTGCGTGAGCGCCGCATGGAAGTACAGCTTGAGCAGGGCATAGCGCTGCTGGGCCCGCGCCACGTCGCGCGGCGTGGGCTGCAGGCCGCGCAGCAGGCGCAGGAAGCCCGTGATGCGCACGCGCAGCTGCTTGCGCTCCGCCTGCATATGGCGCTCGATGGCGCCCATCGCCTCATCGCTGACATTGGCGGCGGGCACCATCGGCATCTGCAACGCATAGGGCARCTGCGCGTCCAGGCGTGCGCGGATGCCCAGCGCTTCCTGTTCCAGCAGACGCAGCGCGTGGAGGCTCGGGTTCATCGCGGTGTCCCGTGGCGCTCAGTACGCCGGCCGCTGCTGCGGACCGAGGTAGAGGATGATGGCGCGCCCGTTGCGCGAACGCCGCCAGACCCCGCCGTGTGGGAAGTGGCCCGTGTGCGGGGCCTGGACCTGCGTGCCGCACGAGGGACATCCGACCGTCGCCACGGCCCCGCCCGGATGGGACTGGCCCATCGGCACCGGCAAGTGGGACCCGCCCGACGCCGGGCCGAAGATCGACGTGCCCGGGTGCTGCATGCCCATCCCGCTGCCGTTCCCGCCACCATTTCCGCCATGCGGCGGAGCAGCCCCGCCATTGCGCGAGAGTTGCTTCATCGCCGGCAGCAGCCCCGGCGCCACCTGCTTTGCCGCGCGCAGGAAGGCCACGTGCGCCGCCCGGGCTGGCGGCACCTGCGGGGGGATGGGGGTCGTCGCCAGGTGATTGGCGGCATGGCGGCCGATGCGCACGACGCGGCGCGCCACCTCGAACTCGCGGTCCTCGTTGCTGAGGCCCTCCAGTTCCAGCCCCAGCGCGTTGCCGGCCATGCTGGCCAGCTTGCCGCCGATGGCCCCGCCGGCGCCCGGCACCACGAGATTGCCCAGCGCGCTGCCGACAATCGGCAAGGCCGACTTCGCCGCCGAGCGCAGGATGCCCCCGAGCGCCTTGCCCGCCGACGACTTGGCGAAACCCGTGGCCGCGCGGCCCACCGACTTGATCAGCCCGCCSAGGAACTGCTCCATCTCCTGCTCGTTGTTGACGGCGAGCAGTTCGGCGGCCAGCTCCATCTCCTGCATCTCGCCGGAGATCTCGTTCTCGAACTCATTCTCGAATTCGTTGCCGAAGGACGCCTCGCCCTGCTCGAACTCGTTCCCGAACTCGTTGGCAAACTCGTTCTCCAGCTCCTGGCCGAATTCGCCGGCCATTTCGGAGGAGAACCCTTGTTCAAACTCGTTGTAGCCGGCACCCCAGCCACCGGGCCTGGAACTTCCGATATCGTGCATTTGCGACTCCTTTCCGCTCAGGGTTGGCGAGATAGGACGTCTCGCTCGTCAAACCCTATTGCAGCAGGCGTGCCAGGCGGGTGTGCGTCGACAAGTCGTTGATATTGCAGGGGATTGCCTCACGCGGGCGCGTGGGCAGTGCGAAGGCGGATTCGTGATCCGGGGGATGGGGATGGGGGTGCGGCGAAGCGGGCTTCGCCCCGGGCGCAGCGCATCGGCAAAAAAAAGGGACCGCGCGACGGCGGCCCCTTCTCTTCCCTGCCCAGCCAGTGACTCAGGTCACCGGCGCCGGGTTGAACAGCGCGAGCGAGTTGTAGAGCTTGTGGTGCTCGGCCCAGGTCTTCTTGCGCCCGCTGGCCACGTCCAGCATCAGGTTGAACAACTCCCAGCCTACATCCTCGATGGTGGCCTCGCCGGTGGCGATGCGGCCCGCGTTGATGTCCATCAGGTCGTGCCAGCGGCGCGCCAGGTCGTTGCGGGTGGCCACCTTGATCACCGGCACCTCGGCCAGGCCATACGGCGTGCCCCGGCCAGTGGTGAACACGTGCAGGTTCATGCCGGCGGCCAGTTGCAGCGTGCCGCAGATAAAGTCGCTGGCCGGCGTGGCGGCGTAGATCAGGCCCTTCTGCTTGAGCTTCTCGCCCGGTGACAGCACGCCGGAGATGGCCGAGCTGCCCGACTTGACGATGGACCCCATCGCCTTTTCCACGATGTTCGACAGCCCGCCCTTCTTGTTGCCGGGCGAGGTGTTGGCGCTGCGGTCCACGCGGCCACGGTCCAGGTAGCGGTCGTACCAGTCCATCTCGCGGATCATGGCCTCGGCCACTTCCGGCGTCGCGGCCCGTGCGGTTAGCTGGGCGATGCCGTCGCGCACCTCGGTCACTTCCGAGAACATCACGGCGGCGCCGGCACGCACCAGCAGGTCCGTGGCGTAGCCCACGGCGGGGTTGGCGGTCACGCCCGAGAAGGCGTCGCTGCCGCCGCACTGCACGCCCACCACCAGTTCGGAGACCGGGCAGGTCTCGCGCTGGCGCGCGTTCAGCACTTCGAGGTGCGATTCGGCCATGGTCATGATCGAGTCGATCATCGACCCGAAGCCCACGTGCTGGTCATCCTGCAGACAGACTACGCCCACCTGCACCTCGCCGGCGCCGGTCTGGATGGGGATCGTGCCGGGCGGCATCAGGCGTTCCGGCTGGAGCTTCTCGCAGCCCAGGCTCACCATCATCGCGCGGCCGCCGAAGTTGGGGTTCAGGGCGATGTTGCGCAGCGTGCGGATGGGCACGATGGCATCGGGGGCGTCGATCGCCACGCCGCAGCCATAGGTGTGCTCCAGGCCGATCACGTCGTCGACATTGGGGTAGCGCGGCAGCAGTTCGGCCTTGATGCGGCGCACCGCGTGCTCGACCACGCCGGACACGCACTGCACCGTGGTGGTAATCGCCAGGATGTTGCGGGTGCCCACGGAGCCGTCCGGGTTGCGGAAGCCTTCGAAGGTATAGCCTTCCAGCGGCGGCAGCGGCGCCGGCACGCGCGTGCCGATCGGCAGGTCGGTCAGGCCCGGCGGCTCGGGCATGCGCAGCACGCGCTCGTTGATCCAGCTGCCGCGCGGCAGGTCTTTCAGCGCGTAGCCGATCACCACGTTGTAGCGCATGACCGCGTCGTCCTGCTTCAGGTCCACCAGCGCCACCTTGTGGCCCTGCGGCACGCGTTCCACGAGCGTCAGGCCGCACGGGAACACCGTGCCGGCGGGCAGGCCGCCGTCATTGGCGATGATGGCCACGTTGTCGTCGGCGTGGATGCGGATGTACAGCGGCTTGGGGTCGGCAGCCACGGCCTGGGCGGCCACCGGGGAATCCTGTTCAGACATGTTGGGGGGTCCTTGTCTTCTCTCTATATCAGGCGTGCTTCAGTTCCACGCGCCGGATGTCCTTCACGATCACCAGGTAGCTCACCACGGTGACCAGGGCGTTGATGCCCACGAAAACCAGCGCGCCGTTGAACGAGCCCGTGACGCTGAGGATATAGCCGATCACGATCGGCGTCACGATGCCGGCGATATTGCCAAAGGTGTTGAAAATGCTGCCGGCGAGGCCCATGACCTCCTTGGGCGCCGTATCGGCCACCACAGCCCAGCCCAGCGCGCCAATGCCCTTGCCGAAGAAGGCCAGCGCCATGATGCCGACCACCAGCCACTCGGCATCCACGTAGTTGCAGGCAATCATCGACACGGACAGCAGCATGCCGACCACGATGGGCAGCTTGCGCGCGAAGGTCAGCGAGTAGCCCTTGCGCAGCAGGCTGTCGGAGATCACCCCGCCCAGCACCCCGCCCAGGAAGCCGCAGATAGCCGGCAGCGAGGCCACGAAGCCCGCCTTCAGGATCGACATGCCGCGCGCCTGCACCAGGTACACCGGGAACCACGTCAGGAAGAAGTACGTCAGCACGTTGATGCAGTACTGGCCGAGGTACACGCCAGCCAGCATGCGGTTGGAGAGCAGTTGCTTGGCGTAGAACCAGCCCGCCGGTGCCTTTTCCTTGGCCTGGCCGGCGCCTTCGTTCATATGGATCAGCCCGCCGCCCTGCTCGATATAGTCGAGTTCGGCGCGGTTCACGGCCGGGTGCGTGGCCGGGCTGCGCATGATCTTGAGCCATACCAGCGCCAGCGCCATGCCCATCAGGCCCATCCACAGGTAGACGTGGTGCCAGCCCCAGCTATGGACGACCCAGGCCATCAGCGGCGTGAAGACCACGGCGGCGAAGTACT
Source organism: Cupriavidus sp. KB_39 (assembly GCF_052114485.1). Taxonomy (NCBI): domain Bacteria; kingdom Pseudomonadati; phylum Pseudomonadota; class Betaproteobacteria; order Burkholderiales; family Burkholderiaceae; genus Cupriavidus; species Cupriavidus sp. KB_39. Next base: position 74,972 of record NZ_JBFREV010000024.1, on the reverse strand, counting down.
GGGCGGCGTTGAAGATGGCCGATGCCGTGCCACGCTCGGCGGTGGGGAACCAGCTGGCGACCACCTTGGCGTTGGCCGGGAAAGCCGGCGATTCGGCCAGGCCCACGGCAAAGCGCAGCGCGAACAGTACGGTCATGACCGAGCCGATGGTGGCGAACACGCCCAGCCAGCCCTGCAGCAGCGTGAAGAACGACCAGACGAAGATGCTGGCCGCGTAGATGCGGCGTGCGCCGAAGCGGTCGAGCAGCCAGCCGCCTGGAATCTGCGCCATCACATAGGCCCAGCTGAAGGCGGAGAAGATATAGCCCATCTGCACGGCGCTGAAGCCGAACTCCTCGCGCATCGCGGGGCCGGTGATCGACAGCGTGGCCCGGTCGGCGTAGTTGACCGTGGTCACAATGAAGATGAGCAGGAGAATCCAGTAGCGGACGTTGGTGCGGCGCGCGCCTTCGACAGAAGTCGCGGCGGCGGTGCTGGAAGTGGGGCTTGCGTTCATCGGGGTCTCCTCACAGCCGGGGACCGGGTGCAGAATGCGTGGGAACCGGCTTGTGATATGTCGTCGTACGACTGCGATTATAGGGACGCGGTTCCGTCAGACACAGTGCGCGTTTACCCTGAACGGTGCAAATCGCCCTGCTTTCGGGCATCGGGCCCGATGGCCTTCCTTTCAATCTCCTTGCGGCCTGGCGGGCGATCGGCCGGTCTGGGCGATGTGACGCCCCCCTCGTCTGCCCACCCCCGGTGCGGGCAAAAATGCCGGGGTTTTCCCTCGGTCGTGCCCTTAGCCCTTGCACCGTCAAGTTGTTAGTTGTACGATGACTTATCTCGAATCCACTCAGCAGTTGGGTGCGAGGTCATCGAACGGGCCTTGCCCCATTAACAAACCACACCATTTTCGCCATGTGGCGATCAGGATGAGCGACATGACTACACCGCAAGAACTCAAGCAGATTATTTCGGACGGCCTGCTTTCGTTCCCCGTGACCGACTTTGACGAACAGGGCAATTTCCGCCCGTCGACCTATATCGAACGCCTGGAATGGCTGGCCCCGTACGGCGCCTCGGCCCTGTTCGCAGCCGGCGGCACGGGCGAGTTCTTCTCGCTGACGCAGCAGGACTATTCGAACGTGATCCGCACCGCGGTGGAAACCTGCCGTGGCAAGGTACCCATCCTGGCCGGCGCCGGCGGCCCGACCCGCGTGGCCATCGAATACGCCAAGGAAGCCGAGCGCCTGGGCGCGCACGGCATCCTGCTGATGCCGCATTACCTGACCGAAGCCAGCGAAGAAGGCATCGCCAACCACATTGAAGAGGTCTGCAAGGCCACCAAGTGCGGCGTGATCGTCTACAACCGCGCCAACTCGCGCATCGGCGCCGACCTGCTGGAACGCGTGGTCGACCGCTGCCCGAACCTGATCGGCTTCAAGGACGGCGTGGGCGAGATCGAGGCAATGGTGCGCGTGCGCCGCAAGCTCGGCGACCGCCTGGCCTACCTGGGYGGCCTGCCCACCGCCGAGGTCTACGCCGCTGCCTACAAGGCGCTGGGCGTGCCGGTGTACTCGTCGGCCGTGTTCAACTTCATCCCGAAGACGGCGATGGACTTCTACCGCGCCATCGCGGCGGACGACCACGCTACCGTGGGTCGCCTGATCGACGACTTCTTCCTGCCGTACCTGGACATCCGTAACCGCAAGCACGGCTACGCGGTGTCGATCGTCAAGGCCGGCGCCAAGCTGGTTGGCCACGATGCCGGCCCGGTGCGCGCACCGCTGACGGACCTGAACGAAGAGGAAATGGGCAAGCTGGACGCCCTGATCCGCAAGCTGGGACCGCAGTAAGCGGTCATGTGGTGCCCTCCCCGCTGCGGGAGGAAAGAACTGAACGCCGGCCTTTGCGCCGGCGTTTTTTTTTGGGCGCGCCGCACCATCCTGCGGCATGGCGTGCGCCACCCCGGCGCAAATCGGCCCGSAAYTGGSYCAAAATCGGCGCCATCCCCCTGGCCCGAAACCTGCAATCTCACCCCCCGAAGAGTAGAAGCGTTCAACCGCCCACCCCCGGTGCGCGGCAGGAAATTGCTCTTGACGTCCGTGCCCCGCCCTTGCGCGACTGGCACCGGGGCTCAAGAGATCGTCCGCAGGTCAGATCCCCCGGCAGTCATCGCGCGAAAGGCAGGGCCGCACCCAACCTTTCCTGACTCCGGAACGATCATGACCGACACCGCCTCCCTCCACGAACTGGCCCGCGAATCCCGCATGGGCGCGCAAGGCCACGAGACCAGCGCGCGCGAGATCCGCCGCATCGACCTCTCCGACTACCCCCGCCGCAAGGCCGAGATCGCCGACGAACTCTGGCATGCGGCCGTGGACGTCGGCTTCTTCCAGGTKGCGAACCAYGGCATCGACCTCGCCGCCGTGCGCGAAGCCTTCGCCATGACCGAACGCTTCTTCGCGCTGCCGGAGGCCGTGAAGGGCCTGTATCCGCTGCAGAAGGCCAACAACGCCGGCTGGGAGTCCCGCGCGCAGGTRCGGCCGTCCACSGGCACGCCGGACCAGAAGGAGTCCTACCAGATCACSCGCCCGCACATGGCGCCGCTRTGGCCCASYGAGGCGGAGCTGGCCGGCTTCCAGGCCACCATGCTGGCCTTCGAGCGCCAGTGCTGGGAGGTSGGCATGAAGCTCCTGTCCTGCTTCGCCGACAAGCTCGGCTTCGATCCGGAATTCTTCACGCGCGCCCACGACCCGGCCGCGCCGGACTACCAGAGCACGCTGCGGCTGCTGCACTACTACGCGATTCCGCCCGAGGCGCAGGACAAACTCGAACTCTGGCGTGCCGGTGCCCATACGGATTTCGACTGCCTGACGCTGCTGTTCCAGCGCCAGGGCCAGGGCGGCCTGCAGGTCTGTCCGGGCAAGGAGATGGAGGCGCAGGCGTGGACGCCCATCGCCCCGGACGAGGACGTCATCACGTGCAATATCGGGGACATGCTGATGCGCTGGAGCGATGACCGCCTGCCGTCCAACTTCCACCGCGTGCGCAACCCCGCGCCGGGCGAGTACATGGGCCCGCGCTACAGCCTGGCGTTCTTCTGCCAGGCCAACCGCGAGGCGACGATCGAGGGCCCTGCRCGGCTGTACCCRGCCATCTCGGCGGGCGATTTCCTGCGCCAGCGCGTGGCAGCCAATTTCAAGGCGTACTGACCCGCCCTCGCCGCCCTCGCCGCCCGGGCATCCGGGCAACAAAAAACCCCACGCGCCGGAGCGGGTGGGGTTTTCAGGACTACCAAAGATGCGTGGCGATCAGGCCGCGGCGTCCTTCAGCTTCTTCAGCGGACGGACCTTGACCTTGACGCTGGCCGGCTTGGCCGGGAACCAACGCTCTTCACCCGTGAACGGGTCCTTGCCAAAGCGCTTCTTCTTGGCCGGCACTTGCTGTGCGGTCACCTTCAGCAGGCCCGGCAGCGTGAATTCGCCGGCGCCCTTCTTGTTCAGCGCGCTGACGATGGTGTTTTCCAGATGGGCCAGCACCGACTTCACGGCCTTGGCTTCCAGCTGGGTCTGAGCTACCAGGTGAGCGACCAGGCTCGACTTGTTGAAGGTGTCCTTCAGCGGCTTCGGAGCCGGAGCAGCGGCGGGAGCAGCCTTCTTGGCCGGAGCGGCCTTCTTGGCGGCAGCCTTCACGGGTGCCTTGGTTGCCGGTGCCTTCTTGGCAGCGGGCTTGGTTGCAGTCTTCGTGGTCGGTTTCGCTTTGGTCGCCATATCGATATACGTGAGTTGAAGAATGTGTCCCGGCGTATCGCYGCGTATCGCTGCGTCTCACCGCAGTGGCACGTTGCGAATCACGGGTGCCGGTACGCACTGAATCATAGCGGAAAGTACCGCAAGTCAAGGGGTTTTCGTACATGAGGCACGTCAAACCCAGTGAAAACCCCGGGTTTTGTCGCTGCTTTGCGTCAGCAACGGGCTCGCGAGCGGGCCTTGCGCACGCGTAAAGGGGGTACGTCCCCCCACTTTGGCGTGCGCGGCGTGTGCCCGAAGATCTGGAATCTGACCCGATCAGTGCACGTGCGCGGCCATTGCGTCGTGCGTTTCGCGGGCAAGGCCCATCGCGAACGCGGTCTCCGCCACCAGGAAGAGCGGGCCGATCAGCAGCCCGACGAGGTCATCGACGAACGCCGGCTTGCGCCCCTCGTAGTAGTGCCCGACGAACTGGATGATCCATCCCACCACGAACAGGCCGATGCCGGAAGCGAGCCAGGCCGCCGTCGGCAGCGCGGCAATCCATGCCCCAACCCATAGGAATACGGCCAGAATGACCGCCATGGCGAGGCCGAAGGCGAACGACAGCCGCAGGTAGAACAGGCACGAGAGCGCGTAGACGACCATGGCCGGGGTGAGGAACGCCGCCCCCTCGCCGAGCGGCAKGGCGGGCCGGCCGAGCAGCGTGGTCACGGCCAGCACGATCATCGGGATGCCGACGAAATGGGTGACGATGTTGCGGCGATCGCGGTGATAGGCCGCGTAATGCGACAGATGCTCGATCAGGGTTTTCACGGGGCGTCTCCTGTGAGAGGGCCCGGCTGAGGATGACCCTGTCATGCGTGGGGCATCGGTGCCGGTGGCGTTGTGGACTTATAGTAGTGGGCGCGCCGGCCTCGGTCTACCCCACCGCTGACGAAGCGGATTCCGTCGGCGCAGCCTGGCATTCTCGCCAAACCAACCGCCACCCGGGCCGCTATCGGACCCCCACGGAGACAGCGAACCCCATGCTTCCCGTCGATGAAATTTCCCCGCTCTCGCCCGATCAGCTACCGGCGTGGCTGGCGCGGATCGGCCTCGATGCCGCGCCAGCCAGCCCCGACCTCCCCGCGCTGGACGCGCTGATCGCAGCCCAGCTCGCCCATCTCCCGTTCGAGAACCTGAATCCGCTCACGGGCCGACCCGTGCGGATCGACGTGCCGGACGTGTTCGAAAAACTCGTCAYCCAGGGGCGCGGCGGCTACTGCTTCGAGCTCAATACCCTGTTCTGCGCCGGGCTCAAGGCGCTCGGSTATWCCGTGGTGCCCCTGGCCGCGCGCGTGCGCTGGCGGCTGCCGGCGGACCATCCGCCCACCGGGCTCTCCCACATGCTGCTGCGCGTCGAGGTGGCCCACGAGAGCTATCTGGCCGACGTGGGCTTCGGCGGCACCACACTCGACCGCGCGCTACCGCTGTCCTTGCCGGTCGACCCTGACGTGCCGTTCCGGCTGACGCCCACGCCGGCGGCGCAGTTGGCCAGCACCGCGTTCCACGCCTACGACCTCGAATTCCGGTCCGATGACGGCACCGGCGCGGACGACTGGCGCGTGATGTACCGCTTCGACCTGACCCCGCAGCCGAAGATCGATTACGTGGCGCGCAACTGGTACGTGTCRACCCATCCAGACAGCCAGTTCACACAGACGCTGATGGTGGCGCGGGTGGWGGACGGGGTGCGCCTGGCGCTTCGCAACGGCCAGTTCGCCGCGCGCGCCGCCGACGGCAGCGTCCAGAAGCAGGAACTGGACGACGCCGAGGCCGTCATCGACCTGCTCATCCACCGCTTCGGCATCCCCCTGGACGCGCCGCTGCGCGGTGCGCTGGCCGCCACCCTGCCGCGCGTGCTCGCCGCCGACAAGGAGGCATGAGGGGCATATAAGGGGCAGAGCGTTCCACGCTGCGGCACGCGTCATGCATCGCGTGAATTGCCCGCAGAAAGTTTGCTGATACCACCCCCGGCGTGGCGGTTTGCGGGTGGACTGAGGGGGGCGGCGTCCCCATAATGTCCCGGCACCTCATATATCCAGCGACGGCAAGACCGCCGCGATCCTCAGGAGACACCATGTCATTGTTCGATCTGTCGGGCAAGGTTGCCATCATCACCGGTTCGTCGCGCGGCATCGGCCGCGCCATCGCCGAGCAGATGGCCGTGCAAGGCGCCAAGGTGGTCATTTCGTCGCGCAAGGCCGAAGCCTGCGCCGAAGTGGTGGACGCCATCAACGCGCGCCACGGCGCCGGTACCGCCATCGCCGTGCCGGCCAATATCTCGTCGAAGGAAGACCTCCAGCACCTGGTGGACGAGACCAACCGCACCTTCGGCAAGGTGGACGTCCTGGTCTGCAACGCCGCCTCGAACCCGTACTACGGGCCGATGAGCGGCGTGACGGACGACCAGTTCCGCAAGGTGCTGGACAACAATGTCATCTCCAACCACTGGCTGATCCAGATGGTGGCGCCACAGATGATCGAACGCCGCGAGGGCTCAATCATCATCGTGTCGTCGATTGGCGGCCTGCGCGGCTCCCCGACGATTGGCGTCTACAACGTCTCCAAGGCGGCCGATTTCCAGCTCGCGCGCAACCTGGCCGTGGAGTTCGGGCCGCATAACGTGCGCGTGAACTGCATCGCCCCCGGTCTGATCAAGACCGATTTTGCGCGCGCGCTGTGGGAAGATCCCGAGCGTTACAAGCAATCGACCCAGGGCGCCCCGCTGCGCCGCATCGGCGAGCCGGTCGAGATTGCCGGCGCCGCCTGCTTCCTGGCCTCGGCCGCCAGCACCTTCATGACCGGCCAGGCGATGGTCGTGGACGGCGGCGTCACGATCTGACCCCACCCCCTCCCGGGCGGCGGTGGCTCCGGCYCCTGCCGCCCTTCGCGTTTCTGCACGTCCACCTGCAATGCAGCCCCGGAGGCAGTCATGTCGCAACATCCTCAGCAAACCGCCGCGTGGCCGGTGATGTCCCTCGCCGAAGCCCACGCCCGCCTGACCGCGCCCGGCGCGCCCTTCGAAACCGAGACGCGCGTGATCCGTGGCATTCCCACGACTGTCTGGAAAAACGCCCCGCCCACGCTACGCGACCTGTTCCTGGTGGCCGCCGGCTGGGGCGAGAAGACCTTCGTCGTCTATGAGGACGAGCGCGTCAGCTACCGCGCGTTCGCACTGGCCGCCACGGCGCTGGCGCACCAGCTGATCCGGGACGGCGTACGCAAGGGCGACCGCGTTGCCGTGGCCATGCGCAACCTGCCCGAATGGCCGGTGGCGTTCTTTGGCGCGCTGCTGGCGGGCGCCATCGTCACGCCGCTCAATGCATGGTGGACGGGCGCCGAACTCGAATACGGGCTGGCCGATTCGGGCAGCCGGATCGCCATCGTCGATAACGAGCGGCTCGGCCGCATCCTCGAGCACCTGCCGGCCTGCCCGGCGCTGGAGCGCGTCTATGTGTCGCGACTGCCGGAGAGCGGCGACTTTTCACAAATCACGGGCGACGCCCATATCGCTTCGCTCGAATCGGTGATCGGCCCGTCGTCGGCCTGGAACGGCCTGCCCTCGCAATCGTTGCCGGCCATCCCGCTGGACCCGGACGAGGACGCGACGATCTTCTACACCTCGGGCACTACCGGCAAGCCGAAGGGCGCCGTGGGCTCGCACCGCAACGCCACCTCCGTGGCCGTGGCGGCCCAGTTCAGCCCGCTGCGCAACCTGCTGCGGCGCGGCGAGCCGGTGCCCGAGCCGGATCCGAACGCCCCGCAGAAGGCGGCGCTGCTGGCGGTACCGTTCTTCCATGTCACGGGCTGCATGTCAGTGCTCAATGGCGCACTCGCGACGGGCGGCAAAATCGTGCTGCTGCATCGCTGGGACACGCTCCAGGCCATGGCGCTGATCGAGCGCGAACGCTGCACGGGGGCCGGCGGCGTGCCGACCATCGCCTGGCAGATCATCGAGCATCCCCGGCGCGGCGACTTCGATCTGTCATCGCTGGAGAACATGAACTATGGCGGCGCACCGGCCTCGCCGGAACTGGTGCGGCGCATCAAGGAAGTGTTTCCACACGCGGCTCCCGGCATTGGCTGGGGCATGACGGAGACCTCGGCCACCTTCACCAGCCACAGCGCGGAAGAGTACGTGTTCCGGCCAGACAGCAGCGGCCCGGCCCTGCCCATCGGCGAGATGAAGATCGACGATGGCTTCGGGCGCGCGCTGCCCTTGGGGGAGACCGGCGAGCTGATGGTGCGCGGCGCGAACGTGGTGCACGGCTACTGGAACAAGGCCGAGGCGACGGCCAAGACCTTCGTCGATGGCTGGCTGCACACTGGCGACATCGCCCGGCTGGATGCGGACGGCTTCCTCTATATCGTCGACCGGATGAAGGACATGCTGATCCGCGGCGGCGAGAACATCTACTGCATCGAGGTGGAAAGCGCGCTGTACGCCCATCCGGCCATCATGGATGCGGCGCTGGTCGGCATCCCGCACCGCACGCTGGGCGAGGAGCCCGGTGCGGTGGTGAGCCTGAAGCCGGGCATGGCTGCCACGGAAGCGGAGTTGCAGGATTTCGTGCGGCAGCAGCTGGCGGCGTTCAAGGTGCCAGTGCGGATTATCGTCAGCGGGGAGATGCTGCCGCGCAATCCCAATGGGAAGATTCTGAAATCGAATCTGCGCAAGCTGTTTGAAGCCTGAGGTTGCTGAGGGGCTGAGGCTTACTTGACGGGGATCGGTGTCCCGGCCGGCACCGGTACCGCCGTCACCGCGTTCTGCGGGCTGCCGCTGACGATGCGGTCGGAGTAGGTCAGATAGACCAGCGTGTTGCGCTTGCGGTCCACCGCACGCACCACGTGCAGGGTCTTGAACAGGATCGACATCCGCTCGGAAAACACGTCTTCCTGCGCCTTGACCGGGCCCTTGAAGGTGATGGGGCCCACCTGGCGGCAGGCAATCGACGCTTCCGGCGGGTCTTCGGCCATGCCGAGCGAGCCCTTGATGCCGCCCGTGCGCGCCCGCGAGACGTAGCAGGTGATGCCGTCCACCTGCGGATCGTCATAGGCTTCGATCACCACCTTGTCGGAGCCGGTGACGCGGAAATTCGTGCTGACGCTGCCGATTTCCTCGGCCTGCGTGATGCTGGAGAGCGCCCACAGGCCGGCGACGGCCATCATTCCGATGCGGATGTTCGCCATGGTCAGTCCGCCGAACCCTTGATCTCGTCGTGCCGGCGCTCCATTTCCTGGCGCAGCGCGCGGCGCTGCTGGGCGGCGGCAAAGCGCTGGCGCTCCACCTCGTCACGCGGTTGCAGCGGCGGCACCTCGGCCGGCGCGCCGTTGTCGTCCACGGCGACCATCGTGAAGTAGCAGCTATTGGTATGCCGTACCACCTTGCTGCGAATATTCTCAGTCACCACCTTGATGCCGATTTCCATCGAGCTKCGGCCGGTGTAGTTCACGGCAGACAGGAAGGTGACGAGTTCGCCCACGTGGATCGGCTGGCGGAACATCACCTGGTCCACCGACAGCGTGACCACATAGCGGCCGGCGTAGCGGCTGGCGCAGGCGTAGGCCACCATGTCCAGGTACTTCAGGATGGTGCCCCCGTGCACGTTGCCGGAGAAGTTGGCCATGTCCGGCGTCATCAGCACGGTCATGGAAAGCTGGTGGGACAGATCGTTCATCGCAGAAAATCCAGAAATCGAGCCTGAGGCGCGGGCAGTGTAACCCGACGAGGCGCGCCAATGGGCAAATCCGCGCGTGGACATCATGGCCCAAAAAGAAAAGCGGCCCCGAAGGCCGCTTTCCTTACTTTCAAGAACGCGAACTTGCTTACTTCTTCTTGTTCACGGCGTCCTTGAAACCCTGGCCGGCGGAGAACTTCACCGTCTTGGCGGCCGGGATCTTGATCGTTTCGCCGGTGCGCGGATTGCGGCCGGTACGGGCAGCACGCTTGCCCGAGCTGAAGCTACCAAACCCCACCAGGGTGACCGAGTCCCCCTTGGCCACTGCCTTTTTGATACTGTCCAGCGCGGCGTTCAGCGCGCGCTCGGCGGCGGCGTTGCTGAGTTCTGCTTCCGCGGCGATGGCCGATACCAGTTCACCTTTATTCATGGCTAGATTTCCCTTGTTGGTCGTCGTCACCGGACATCTGCCTGCCGGCAAATTACCGATCGGCGCAGTCTAATCTGCCCTTTGCGCCTTGGGCAATCCCCAGTGGCACCGAAGCAACGAAAACGGCCGGAAAACGTTCTCTGGCAAGACTTAGCGGGGGTTTTACCCCTCTTTTCCCCAAATGGAATCGTCACTTTTTCAGCCCGACACGTATCGTGCGGCGCACATGCACGGGGCCGCGCTTCGTCGGCCKCCCCCCGGGCGAGGACGCACCATTCTGGATCGCACCGCGCGCGCTATACGCCCGTTTTTGGCGCATGGCGATCCATAATGAGGCGTGGCTCGTACGGCGGCGCAGCCGCTGCGCGCAATAGTTGATCCGACAACTCGCCCGGAAACGCCACACCAGTGCGCCACGCACCGCCTCGGCGCTATTTTCCCCATTTTGCATCGCTGTCTGGAACGGATTTTGCATACTCGTGCTCCCATTTTGAGCATTGAGGTAGCAATGGAAAACTGGAAAACGGGCGCCGATGCGATGTTCATCCTGCTCGGCGCCATCCTGGTACTCGCCATGCACGCGGGATTTGCATTCCTGGAACTCGGCACGGTGCGCAAGAAAAACCAGGTGAATGCACTGGTGAAAATCCTTGTTGATTTTGCCGTTTCCACGATTGCTTACTTTTTTGTCGGTTATACGGTGGCGTACGGGGTGCAATTCATGTCCGGTGCCGAAGTCCTGGCACAAAAGAGCGGATATGAACTGGTGAAATTCTTCTTCCTCGCCACATTTGCGGCGGCCATTCCGGCGATTATTTCGGGCGGCATTGCCGAGCGCTCGCGATTCAATCCGCAACTGGTCGCCACATTCATCCTGGTCGGTTTTGTCTACCCGTTCTTCGAAGGCATCGCCTGGAACAACCGCTTCGGCATCCAGGACTGGATCGCCTCGGTTGCGGGCTCGCCGTTTCACGATTTCGCAGGCTCGGTCGTCGTGCATGCCGTGGGCGGCTGGATCGCCCTGCCYGCCGTGTTGCTGCTGGGCGCCCGGCGCGGCCGGTACTCGAAGGACGGCCGCATCAGCGCGCATCCGCCCTCGAACATCCCCTTCCTGGCGCTCGGCGCCTGGGTGCTGGCGGTGGGCTGGTTCGGCTTCAATGTGATGAGCGCCCAGACCGTGGACAAGATCAGCGGCCTGGTGGCCATCAATTCGCTGATGGCGATGGCCGGCGGCACGCTGGCGGCGTGGTGGGCCGGCCGCAACGACCCCGGCTTCGCCTACAACGGCCCGCTGGCCGGGCTGGTGGCCGTGTGCGCCGGCTCGGACCTCATGCATCCGCTCGGCGCGCTGATCACCGGCGCGGTGGCCGGCGTGCTGTTCGTCTATTTGTTTACGCTGGCCCAGAACAAGTGGCATATCGATGACGTGCTGGGCGTCTGGCCGCTGCACGGCTTGTGCGGCGCCTGGGGCGGCATCGCGGCGGGCATCTTCGGCACCCATGCGCTCGGCGGCATGGGCGGGGTGTCGCTGGTCGCGCAGCTGATCGGCACGGCGCTCGGCATCGTCATCGCGCTGGTGGGCGGCACGGTAGTCTACGGTGCACTGAAGAAATTCGTCGGAATACGACTGGATGCCGAAGCCGAGTTCAATGGCGCGGACCTGACCCTGCACCGCATTTCGGCCACCCCGGAGCGCGAGACCAACTGGTAATCCACCCTTGTTGGGACTGGGAGAAAGCGGCCGGACAGCGTTCCGGCCGCTTTGTTATTTGCGCATATCGAACGGCGGATTTTCGCGAAATTATTAACTTGAACTTGCCCGCGACGAGGCCAATAATGCCCTTGCCTAACAGGAGCATGCCCCATGGATACCTCTTCGTTGCAGAGCTTTCGCGAGYTGATCGTCGGTTACGCCACCGTGTTCGGCGTCAAGATCCTGGCCGCGCTGGCCTTCTGGGTGATCGGCCGCTGGCTGATCCATTTCGTCGTCCGGCTGGTCCAGAACTCGCTGGCCCGGCAGAAGGTGGACCCCACGCTGTTGCGCTACGTCGGCTCCATCGTCACCGTCACCCTCAACGTGGTGCTGGTGATCGGTATCCTCGGCTACTTCGGCATCCAGACCACCACCTTCGCGGCGCTGATTGCGGCGGCTGGCGTGGCCATCGGCATGGCGTGGTCGGGGCTGATGGCGAATTTCGCGGCCGGCGCCTTCCTCGTGGTGCTGCGGCCGTTCAAGGTGGGCGATTTCGTGACCATCGGCGGCGTGACCGGCACAGTCAGGGAGATCGGCCTGTTCGCCACCACGCTCGACACGCCGGACAACGTGCTGACCGTAGTCGGCAACAACAAGATCTTCTCGGACACCATCCAGAATTTCACCGCCAATGCCTACCGGCGTGTGGAACTGAAGGCGCAGTTGGCCGGCTCGACCGACGCGATGGCCGCCGTGGCACTGCTCAAGGAGCGCATCGGCGCGATTCCCAACGTCCTGGCGGAACCGCCGGTCGACGTGGAGATCCTCGAATTCACGCTGGTCGGCCCGGTGCTCGCCGTGCGGCCCTACTGCCATAACGATCACTACTGGCAGGTCTATTTCGATACCAACCGCGTGATTCGCGAGAGTTTTGGCCAAGCCGGATTTGCCGCCCCGATGCCGGCGCAGATGGTGGTCATGCAGCCCGCGCCGGCCATGCCGATGGCGCCGGCGACGCCCGCCAACCAGGCCGCCTGATCAGGCGGGCACGGCCGCGCCGGCCCGCCCGTAGCGCCGCAGCAGGACCGCGCTGCAGCCGCACACCGCCATCACCACGGCCAGTGGCAGCGCGGTACCGTCGTGCCATACGCTGACGGCGGCGCCAGCCAGCGTGCCAAATCCGAACTGCAGCGTGCCCATCAGCGCGGACGCGGTGCCCGCGCGATGGCTCTGGTGCGCCAACGCCAGCGCCGACGCATTCGGCGTGATGCACCCCATACCCGCCAGAAAGACGAAGAAGCCGACCAGCAGCACCGGCAGCACGGCCATGCCCGCCAGCGCCGCGACGGCCAGCACCAGGCCGGCCAGCAGCGGCGCGTACAGGGCCATGCCCAGCACGGCGTCGAGCGAGCGCGCACGCACCAGGCGCGTATTGATCTGGGACATCGCGATCAGCCCGAACGCGTTCGCCCCGAACACGAAACCATAGTGCGAGGGGTCGATGCCATGCAACTCGATCAGCACGAACGGCGAACCGGCGATATAGGCGAACATGCCTGCCTGCACGCAGCCGGCCGCCAGCGAGTAGCCCAGGAATTCGCGGTCGCGCAGCAGCTCCCAGTAGTTGCGCAAGACGGTGCCCGGGTGCAGCGTGCGGCGGTGCGCCGGATCGAGCGACTCCTCCATCCGTGCGTGAACGAACCAAAGGATCAGCACGGCCGCGCCACAATGGATCCAGAAAATCGCGCGCCAGCCCAGGGCAGAGAGGACGGCCCCGCCGATCAGCGGCGCGAGGATCGGCGCCAGGCCCATCACCAGCATCAAGGAAGAAAACGCCCGCGCCGAATCCTTGGCCTCGAGCCGGTCCCGGATCACGGCGCGCGACACCACCAGGCCGGTGCAGCCGCCAAGCGCCTCCAGGAAGCGCCACAGCATCAGGGACTCCACGCTACCGGCCAGCGCGCAGCCGGCAGCGGCGGCGCCGTACARCGTSAGTCCTATATAGAGAGGCGCCTTGCGGCCGTAGCGGTCGCTGATCGGACCATAGAACGCCTGCCCGATCGCCAGCCCGACCAGGAAGGTGCCCAGCGTCAGTTGCACCTGCCCGATCTCGGTGTGGAGGTCTGCCGCGAGCGCCGGAAAGCTCGGCAGATACATGTCGATGGACAGGGGCGCCAACGCGGTCAGCGACGCGCAGATCAACAGCCAGAGGGGAAAACGTGGAGCAGATGTGGAGGCGCGAGGGCTGGCAGTCATGAAACGGTTCCGAAGACAAGGCGCAATTGTTGCACAGGTTACAAAGCGTGCTTTCGGTGTGGCGTGGCTTTCGCATGCACGGGGGTGGAGGGTACAATGCCTGCCTGTCGGCACGGATGTTGCGCCGACCGCGTAGTCGGACGCACAGCGGGAGACGGGTCACGGGAGCCGTCCCCGGCAACGCTAGCCCGCATGACCATACGACAAACGCCGATTATTGTTTCGCTGAGCCTGGTTGCCCTGGCAACCCTGCCGCCGTTGCCCGYGTGGGCMGCGCCGGTCAGGGCGCCGGTCACGGCTTCCGCGCCGGCACCCGCTCCCGTGCCTGTGGTGGATGAAGCCGACGCCTTGTCGCGCATGCTCAAGGGTGCCGCCACCGGGCAGAACACCGGCGGCGCCGGCGTTCCCGAACTGCTCCGCAACACCAGCCGCCCCGACGGCGTGCTGGCCCGCGCCTGCCGCCAGCTCAACGATGCCCTGCCGATCGAGATCGATGGCGAGACGCGCCTGCGCCGCTGCCAGTCGGTGCCGGGCAAGCATGTGCTCTTCCAGCTGGAGTTGACCAACTATCGCGGGCCGATGCTTGACCTGGCCAGCTTCGAGGTCAACTACGCCGCGCCGCTGCAACGTAACATCTGCGCCAACCGCGACGTGGAAATTCTGACCAAGCTTGGCGTCAGCATGATGTTCCGCTACATGACCCGCAAGGACCGCGGCGAGCGCCGCGTGGGCGATGTCTATATCAATGCGCCGATCTGCGTGTCGGCCCTGAGATAAGACCCCCCCTCCCCCGATACAACGGTTTAAAACGACAGGACGAAAAAAACGGCAGGTCAGCCTTCCCTAGGCTGACCTGCCGTTTTGRCTTTGCGCGCGGCTTGAGTCGTCGATCAGGCCGCGCGCGGCCGCAGCGGCAGCACGTTGGCGGCGCGGCGCATCAGCACGCGCGTCTCCTTCCACGCTGCATCGGCCAGGGGCGAGCCCCAGACCAGTTCGTGCAGCTTGGAGAGTGCGAACGGATCGCCGAGCAGCACATGCTTCTGCGCCGCCGACAGCGATTGCGGACCATGCGTCAGCGCATGCTGCACCAGCGTGCCATGCTGCAGGCGCGTGGGCGTGGGCTGCACCTTGCGGGCGGTGGCCGTGGCGCACATCAGCGCATTGGTCACCGGGTCCACCACGGCGTCGACGAAGCCCGGCACGTCCTGTGCCGCCTCCACGTGCTGCTGGGTTTCCACGATCTCGCGCGGCACATTGGCTTCCTCGGGAATCACGAACAGCCCGGCGCGGCGCATGGCCCGGCCCAGCGTCACGCGCGAGAGCAGCACCGACAGCGGAATCGAGAGCGCCAGCGAACCGACAATCGGCAGCAGCCACCAGATGAAGCCCGGGCTCAGCCAGTACACGCCCGCGCCCCAGACCAGGCCCAGCACCGTGTGCCAGCCGTGGCGGCGGAACGCCTCACCCCAGGAGGTCTCGGCATCCTCGCGCGGGGGCGACTTCCACGAAATGCCCCAGCCGCTGTACGCCGCGACCACGAACTTGGTGTGGAACAGCATCCGCGTGGGTGCCAGCAGCGCCGACATCAGCATTTCCAGCAGCATGCTGACGATGAGCCGCACCGGGCCGCCGTACTGCCGCGCGTCCTTGAGCAGCAGGATCACGCTGGCCAGCTTCGGCAGGAACAGCAGCGTGGCCGTGGCCGAGAACAGCGCGAGCGCCTTCTCCGGGTGCCACTCGGGCCAGGTCGGGAACAGCTGGTATTGCTGCGTGAAGTACTCGGGCGGCACCAGCGCGTGCTTGGCCAGCGCGGCGGTGGACAGCAGCAGGAACAGGAACCAGAGCGGCGCCGACAGGTAGGCCATGATCCCGGTCAGGAACACGGCGCGGTGCACCATGTGGAAACCCTGCTTCATCCAGAGCCGGAAGTTCATCAGGTTGCCCTGGCACCAGCGGCGGTCGCGCTTCACCTCATCCAGCAGGTTAGGCGGCAGTTCCTCGAACGAGCCCGGCAGGTCATAGGCAATCCACACGCCCCACCCTGCCCGGCGCATCAGCGCGGCTTCGACGAAGTCGTGCGACAGGATCTCGCCCGACAGCGGCCCCTTGCCCGGCAACGGCGCCAGCGCGCAATGCTCCATGAACGGCTTGATGCGGATGATCGCGTTGTGGCCCCAGTAGTGGGACTCACCGAGCTGCCAGTAATGCAGGCCGGCCGTGAACAGCGGGCCGTAGACGCGCGTCGAGAATTGCTGCACCCGCGCATAGAGCGTGTCCCGTCCCACCGCCAGCGGCGCGGTCTGGATGATCCCGGCGCCGGGGTTGGCTTCCATCAGGCGCGTCAGCGTGCCCAGGCATTCGCCGCTCATCACGCTGTCGGCGTCGAGCACGATCATGTAGCGATACTTGCTGCCCCAGCGGCGGCAGAAGTCGGCCACGTTGCCGGTCTTGCGCTTCACGCGATGGCGGCGCCAGCGGTAGAAGATACGGCCGAAGCCGCCCACGGCGCGGCAGATTTCCATCCAGGCATCGTGCTCGGCGGTGCGCAGGTCGGGGTTGCCGCTGTCAGAGAGGACGAAGAAATCGAAGTGGGCGAGGTCGCCCGAACGTTCGAGCGACTCATACGTCGCCCGCAGCCCGGCGAAGACGCGCGTCACATCCTCGTTGGCAATCGGCATGATCACCGCCGTGCGGGCGGATGGATCGATTGGCGCGTCCGGCGCGGCGCTGCGCGAGATCAGATGGCGGTCGCCGCCCTTGGCCAGCACCAGGAAGCCCATCATCGCCGTCCAGAACCCGGCGGACACCCACGAGAACAGGATCGCGAACAGGGCCAGGATGGCCACTTCGAGCGGATCGGCGCCGTGGTACGGCAGCACCTTGGCCATGAAGTACGTGGCCACCGTGGTCTGGGCAACCACCAGCCCCAGCAGGAACCAGCGGCGATGCGAGCCGGCGGGATGCCACTTGCCCTCGGCGTCGGGGCCATCGTGCAGGGTGTCCCAGGTCTCGGGCACGGGCGGGCGGCCCATCATCTTGCGCCAGGTATTGCGCAGCCAGCCGCTCACCACATGGGGTGGCCACTGGCGCGGCACCATCGACGCGCGCTCGGGCTTCGGCCCGGTATCCACGCGCACGGTGCCATCGTCGCGGCGCTGCAGCAGCGGCTCGCCGTCCACCTGCGGATTGCCGTAGGCCATCGTCAGGCGGCGCGGCACCGAGGCGTAGGTCGGACCGCCGGGCGTGGCGGTGACAGCGGCCTCATCGCCCTCGCGCTCCTTGGGGTCGCGGCGGGCCAGGCGGGTCTGCAGTTCGATCATTGCGGAAGGCACCTCGATGCCCTCGGCGGGCACGGAGGTCACCGGCGGCATGGGGGTGTCGGCCAGCAGTTCGCTGCGCAGCTCGGGCGAGGCAGGCAGGCGGTCGACATAGCGCTCGCATGCTGCCGCCTGGGCCGGGCGATGCTTTAGCCGGGGGGAATGATGTAGCTCCATGTCTCGGATAGGGTTGTATTGCCGTTGCGAAGATAGCCGCGCAACTCAACCGGCTTTGTCTCGTCCTTGCGGCGCATGAACAGCGTCATGCGCCAGCCGCCCGTGGCTTCGTTGCGGCGGACCGAGGTCTTCAGCAGTTCGCCGTTGGCGTCCGCCGAGATCACGGGGTCCAGCCGCGCATCCTCGGCCAGCTTCTTGAAGGCCGGGCCTTCGAAATCCACGGTCAGCGAGAAACTCGTGTCGTCCTGCTTGCGGGTCAGCCCCTGGCCGCGCCGGGTCTGCGTGACCCACGACAGCGGCGGCAGGTTCTCGCCATCCTTCTGCCATTTCAGGCGGTATTCATAGTCGAAGGCCTGCTTGGGCTTGGGCGGGTTGTCCGGCACCCAGAAGGCCACGATGTTGTCGTTGGTCTCGTCCGGCGTCGGAATCTGCACCAGCTCCACACGGCCCGAGCCCCAGTTGCCCTTGGGCTCCACCCAGCCGCTTGGCCGGCGCTCGTACCACGCGCCCAGCTCCTGGTAATTGTCGAACGTGCGGTCGCGCTGCATCAGGCCGTAGCCCTGCGGGTTGGTCGCCGCGAACGACGTCACCAGCAGCCGCTTGGGATTGACCAGCGGGCGCCAGACCCACTCCCCGGTACCCAGTTGCACGGACAGGCCGTCCGAGTCATGCACCTCGGGTCGGAAGTCCGCATTGGCGGACGGCTGGTTTTCGCCATACAGGTACATGCTGGTCAGCGGGGCCAGACCGAGCTTGGTCACGTTTTCGCGCAGGAACAGGCGCGACTTCACTTCCATCACCGTCTCGTTGCCCGGCTTGATCACGAAGCGGTACGCCCCGCTCATGCGGCGCGAATCCATCAGCGCGTAGATCGTCACCTGCTTGTCGTTGGCGGACGGCCGCTCGATCCAGTATTCGACGAAACGCGGAAATTCCTCGCCCGAATTCARTGCCGTGTCCACAGCCAGCCCGCGGGCCGACAGGCCATACCACTGGTCCTTGCCCAGCGCGCGGAAGTAGCTGGCGCCCAGGAACGAGGCCAGTTCGTCCTTGCGCTTGCCCTGGTTCAGCGGGTATAGCAGGCGGAARCCGGCAAAGCCGAGTCCCTTGAGCTTGGCCGCATCCACCTTGTGCGAGCCGTAGTTGAACGCGCCCGGGTCGAAGCGGAACTCGCGCACGCTGTTGCCCACCACCTCGTTGATGCGCACGGGCTGATCGAACACCATGCCCTCGTGGTAGAACGAAATCTCGAACGGCAGTCGCGCGCCGCGCCAGGCAAAGCGCTCCGGCTTGTATTCGATCTCGCGATAGCGCTCGTAGCTCAGGTCCTTCAGCTCGGCGGGCAGGTTCTGCGGCGCCGGCTTGTAGGGCGCGCCCGAGAGCTGGCGCGCCTTGGCGGCCACGGTCTCGAAGTCGAACGCATGCGCGGACAGCGCCGCCACGGCCAGCACCCCGCCCCCCAGCCAGCGTCCCAGCCCTCCCAGCATCCCGGATAAGCGGCGCGCGGGCGCATCGGTCGGGGCGTGGATGGGGCGGAACGGCGAGGTGGTTGCGGTCATGAAGGCCGGAAAATGGATGGATGGCGACCCGGCACGTCGGCGCGGATCGAAAGTGTTCAACAGACGTTTCAGCGTGCGTCCGACTGTCGGTCGCAGGTCTCCAGAGCAAGAGACGGACCAGGCGTCGGATCCGATTCAGTCGGGATCGGTATCGACCGGTCCGTAACGGATTTGTTGCATTGCGATGCGAAACCATAACAATTCGAGACTTAAAAGTCACGTTTCGCTGGCGCAACGTTTGCAACAAAATGTTCAAGCGGTAGCTCCAAAGCCGCTTGGGACAAGCGTTTCCGGGATATGGGCAGGGTTCGCCCCAGCGTCCGGCCCATGACCGTGCCGCGCCCGGATGGCTGCGCGGACACATGGCAATCCACGCTAGGTCAGCGGCGGCACGGTGTCAAACCGCACTGCGGCGGAGGCGATGCTGCGCCGCACCGGGGCGCCAAGTGTCTCGGGAAGCATCGCGATGCCCCCAAGCGGCGTGGGCGCGCTTACAATCGCCACGTCATCCATTCTCACGAGGAATCGTCATGCACGCCCGGGGTACCCTTCGCCGTTCCCATCTTCGACTGGCGCTTGCCGCCAGCCTTGGCTGCGCCCTGCTGCTTGGCACCGCCCAGCCCGCCCTCGCCTATTTCGACAACTACCTGTCCGGCAGCATCATCGGCACGCTGAACCAGAAGGAAGCCGCCTCGCTGCAACAGACCGTGCGCAAGATCCTCGACGGCGGCCCCGACAACGAAAGCGTGACCTGGAACTACCCGGGCGCCGGCAAGCGCGCCGCCATCCTCGGCACCATCACGCCCGTCACCACCAAGGAAGACAAGGGCCAAAAGTGCCGGCGCCTGAAGTCCGAACTGCAGCGCGGCAGCGCCACCGAAGCGTGGTCGGGCTGGTTCTGCAAGCAGTCCAACGGCGCCTGGAAGGCCCGCCACGTGGCGGAGTAAGTCCGAAGCTGGCCGAGGTTGCACTCACGGCCGCGTGGCCCGGCGATGCGGGTGCGCGGCCGGGTCCACCTCGGCATGGCCCGGCGCCTCGAACCAGCGGGCCTGCGGTACCACCACGCTCTGGCCCGGCTGGTCGATGAAATGGGGCGACATGATCTGCACGCCGTGGGTGTTGAACACATCCTGGATGGCCGCGTGCAGTGCCGACAGCGCAAAAAAGCGATTGCGCGGATTGTCGATCGCCGTGAACAGCTCATATTCGACGTAGAAATCCGATAGCCCGCGCTGGAGCACGAACGGCGTGGGCGCCGCCACCACGTGGGTGGCGTGGGCGGCGGCTTCCAGCAGCATTGCGTGGACCTGCCGCCACGGCGTGTCATAGCCGATGGTGACCGAAGTGGACACCATCGCGCCCTGCTCGGCGGTGCCAGGGTCGCGCGTGGCGCCATGGCGCGAGAAGTTGTGGATGGCGCTGCCCACCACCACTGCGTTCGGCAGCGTCACCTCCTCGTTGCGCAGGTTGACGACCTTGACCGACAGCGCGTCCAGCCCGATCACCGTGCCCACCGTATCGCCAATGCTGACCATGTCCCCCCGGCGCAGCGCGCGCGAATAGACCACCACCATCCCGCTCATGATCTGGTTGACGATATTGGCCGAGCCCAGCGTGATCATGAAGCCGATCAGCACGGACAGGCCCTTGAACACGTCGCTCTGRGAGCCGGGGATATAGGGATAGGCGAAGGTGAACCCGAGCGCCCAGACCAGCACGCTGGCCAGCCGCCGCGTGGCGCCGGCCGTTTCCGGGTGCATGCCCGGCACCGTGATCTGCCCCTTYTGCACGGCGACAAAGATATTGCCGACCAGCCGCTGGATCGCGCGGGTGATCAGCAGGATGACCACCACCGTGACCAGCCCCGGGATCGACTCCACGATCGACACGCCGATATGCCGCAGCAGGCCAAGGAAGAAGGCGCCCATGCGGTCGCCGAGCGGTTCGGTCAGCGGAAACTGCTCGAGCGCGAACTGGAGCCAGAGGAAGCCCAGCGCGATGACCGAGCCCACCGCCAGGATCTGGACGATGCGGCTGACGAGCTGGTAGACCGCGCCGGTCCAGTCGAACTGGCTGCCGCTGCGCTGTTGCAGATGAACGTCCAGCGCGTGTTGCAGTGCGCCGCGCATGCGGCTGCGGGCGCGGCCAATGCCCCAGATCAACCCGACCATCAGCGCCAGGCTGCCCAGCGACAACAAGGCCCCGCGCAGCAGGTTAGGCCAGTAGAGCTGGGCCCGGCGGGCGTCGATAACGGCCTGGAGCCGCGCGCGCGTCTGGGCGGCTGCCACTTCGATCGTCAGGCCATCGGTAGGATCGAGATCGCCCTCGACCAGGGCGAAGAGCACGCGGTCGCCAAGGCGGAAGGCCACGCCGCTGACATCGCCGAGCGTGCCGCTCAACTGGCTCAGTGGCAGCCCCAGCTCTGACTCGCTCAGGTTGTCGAACGTGGTTTCGGCCCGCTCGGCGCGGGTGGCGGGGCCGGCGCCGCCCAGGGTGCCGCGCAGGGTGGCGACGGGCCGGTTCATCAGCCGCAGTTCCACGGGCGTGGACTGGGCTGCGGCCGTGGCGGCCGCCGGAGGAGAGGATGGTGCGGCCGGCGCTGACGCCGCGTGCACCCATCCACAGAAGATGCCGACCAGTCCAATAGTCGTCAGCCAGAACCATGCCACCTGCCGCCATGCGTGCGCCATGCCTGCCCCCTCGTGTGGACGTGAGGCGAAGCATAGCGTGTCGCGGCGGAAAACGGGACCGCTATTGACGAGCGGCCTTAGCCCGTGGCGGTTGGCCTCAGCGGCAGAGCCGGCTCATCAGCTCCCCGGCGAGGGTGCCGGAGGCAATCGGCTGGGGCATGCCCGTCTGCGGGGCGCGGATCGTATATAGCGATTCGCCGCGCGCGTAGCGCTTGCTGTAGAGGGTCTGCTCCACCACCGCGAACATCGACGTGGCGCAATTCAGCACCATCCGCTTCAGCGACGAGCGAATGGCGTCGCCGCTGGCGGTGCGGATCACGCCGCCCGTTGGGGCGTTATGCATCAGCACGACGCCCACCTCGGGGCCGCGACGGCGCACGGCGGTCTGATCGAAGTAGGAGGTCATGCCGGTGGCGCCCACCATCGGCACCCAGCGTTGGGGGTCCGGCGGGGCGGGATCGGCCTGCCCGCCGGCGTGGGCGGTCAGGCAGAAGCACGCGCCGGCCAGGACGGTCAGGCGTGCGAGAAATCGGGGAAATCGCGAAAAATGCGGGAGGAACGCGCGAACAGACATCGGGAAGCCCTCGTCATGACGGGAAAAAAGCAGCCCGCATTGTCGCACAGCGAGGCTGCCTATTCGCCCGTTTGGCGCGATGAAACTGCATCAGATTGCGTCATCGCGCCGGGCCGAAGGCGCCTGAGGCGCCCTTCCGGGCTCCCTCAGCCGTTGATTTCACGCCAGGCGGCGAGGTCTTCGATGGTCAGCACCGGCAACTGGTACATCTCGGCAAACGCCAGCGCCTCGGGGCGGCGCGCCATGGTGCCGTCCGGATTCATCAGTTCGCAGAGCACCGCCGCCGGCGACAGTCCCGCCATCCGCGCGAGGTCCACCGAACCTTCGGTATGGCCGCGCCGCACCAGCACGCCGCCGTCGCGGGCCACGAGCGGGAACACGTGGCCGGGGCTGACCACGGCGTCCGTGCCGGCATCCTCGGCAATGGCCGCGCGGATGGTGGTGATGCGGTCGGCGGCGCTCACGCCAGTGGTCACGCCCTCGCGCGCCTCGATGGAGACGGTGAAGGCGGTGCCGTACTGGCTGAGGTTGTTCTCCACCATCGGGCGCAGGCCGAGTTCGCGGACCTTGGTCTCGGTCAGGCACAGGCAGACGATGCCGCTGCATTCGCGGATCATCATCGCCATATTGGCCGTAGTCAGGCGCTCGGCGGACAGGATCAGGTCCGCCTCGTTCTCGCGGTCGTCGTCATCGAGCAGCACGACGGGACGGCCCTCACGCATGGCCTCGAGCGCGTGCGCGATGCGCTCGGCCAGCGGGCGCGGATCGGCATCGGCGATGGCAAGGTTGGCGCCAGAATTAACGTTCGGGAGATTGACTTCGGTGTGGTGCAGCATTGAAACGCTCCATATATAGGGATCAGTGGGCGTTTCAGGGTGGATCAGCGAAAACCCGCAAAAATACGACGACGCTCCGCCGCGCGGGCGGACGTGTCCACGCGCGCAAGGCCGGCTTGCGGATTTTCGCCCATCTTCTTTCATCCGGACTCTGACCGTCGGCCCTGGCCTCTCACCAGGTCTGCTGACCCCGCACGGGAATGCGGGCGCTCGCGGGCTCGCTGCCTCGCGTCATCGATGCACGACGCTGGCAACATACCGCCGGTGGGGACTTTCACCCCGCCCTGAAGACGTAACGACGCCGTGGCGGCAGGCGTTTTCCGCACTGCCACAACGGCCCGGCGATGTTAGCACGAGCGTGCGATTCTGGCTGAACTACGACTCGAGCGCGCGCTCGGGCGCGGGAGTGCCGGCCAGGGACTCAAACAGGTCRCGGGTGGCCTCGTCGGCCGGGAAGAARCACTCGATGCGCAACTCTTCCAGCGTGACGTCCTGCGGAATGCCCAGCGTGGTCAGGGTGGAGAACAGCGACGCGCGGAACCGTCCAGCCTGGACGATCACGGGCAAGACCGGCGGCGGCGCGCCGTCCGCCTCGGGGTCATCCTCATCCGCCAGCAGCTCGCCGCCGGGCCCCACCATGTCTGGATGCCATGCGGCGATGCGGCGAAACATCTCACGCGCCACCTCATCGTGCGCCTGCGCCTGCAACGCCTGCCAGACCCGGCGCACGAGGTAGCGGCCCACCTGCTGCGCGTTCTCGATCATCGGCCAGAGGCCGTCCGGGTCGAACACGGTCAGCATCAGGTTGATGCGCCGGCCGTCCTCATCGAGCGAAGCGGGCCGGCGCCCCGCCAGCAGCGTGCCGAACATGCGCCGGTACGCGGTGTTGGCGTCCACCAGATTCCAGAACCGGTCCAGCACCACGGCGGGATAGGGCTCCTGCTTGCTSAGGATCAGCGCAATGGCCTGCCGCACCATGTGCAAGGGCGGCGCCGCCAGCGCGTGTTCGCTATAGGCCGGCGCGAAGCCGCTCGCCAGCAGCAAGCGGTTCCGCTGCCGCAGCGGCACGGCGAGGCGGTCTGCCAGCGCCAGCACCATCTCGCGACTGGGCCGCGCCCGGCCCGACTCCAGAAAACTGATATGGCGCTGCGATACACCGGCCGCGAGCGACAGCGCGAGCTGGCTGTAACCGCGCTTGCCGCGCCAGTAGCGCAGCAGGGCGGGGAAATCGAGAGCGGCTTCGGAGCCGGGCGTGAGGGATTCCATGGCGGGTATTACAGCATGGGCCGGGAAGCGTGACGATTCCCTYGCAGGTAATCATCGTGATTCACAGGTTTCAGATTCGTCCCATGTCGCAATGGCGCGCGGCTTTCTAGGATGACGGTTCACCCTCATCCTAGATGCTGGCCATTTAATGCAATACGTTATACCATCGACATCCATGATCCGGACGTTCGCCAATAAAGCCACGGCGGCCCTGTTCTGCGGCCGGTACGTCAACACCCTGCCACGGCATATTCAGGCCACGGCGTTCAGGAAACTCGGGCTGCTGGACGCGGCGGCATCGCTGGTCGACATGCAGGCCCCGCCGGCGAACCGGCTGGAACCCCTGCGTGGCGCGCGGCGGGGCCAATGGAGCATCCAGATTCACAACCAGTGGCGCATCTGCTTCCGTTTTCAGAACGGCGAAGCATGGGACGTCGACATTGCGGACTATCACCGACAACCGGAGCCAGCATGACCATCACGCGTGAAGACCTGCCGCGCCTCGATGCCAGGGACGTCGAAACGGGCGAGCCCCTCGCGCCGGTGCACCCGGGCGAGATCCTGCGCCAGGACTTCATGGCCCCGCACGGGCTCTCGGCCAATGCGCTGGCGATTGCCCTGCGCGTGCCCGCGCCGCGCATCAACGACGTCGTGCGCGGGCGCCGCGCCATCTCGCCCGAAACCGCGTTGCGGCTCGCCCGCTACTTCGGCACGACGCCACAGTTCTGGGCCAATCTCCAGGCGGCGTACGACCTGCGCATCGCCCAGGAGAAGGCCGGCGAGAAGATCGAGCGGGACATCCAGCCGCTGACGGCATGATCCGTGCTTGCGCTGCCGTGCAAGACCGTCCACCGGACGGGCCATTTTCTTGTGACGTGTGCGCCACCGCGCAGTGGTCCGGTCACATGCCGATGGTATGCTTTGACTTTTCAATTCCCGCGCGCATAGGGCGCGCACCCTGATGGAAATAGCCATATTACTGGCGCTCATTCTGGTTAACGGCCTGTTCGCCATGTCCGAGATCGCACTCGTCACGGCCCGCAAGGCCCGGTTGCAGCGGCAGATCGAGAACGGCGACCGTGGCGCGATAGAGGCCGTCAAGCTCGGAGAGGACCCCACGCGGTTCCTGTCCACCGTCCAGATCGGCATTACTTCCATCGGCGTGCTGAACGGCGTGGTCGGGGAATCCACGCTGGCGGCRCCGCTCGGCGAATGGCTCGCGGGCCTGGGCATGTCGCAGCCCTCGGCAGGCTATACCGCCACGGCCATCGTGGTGGCCGGMCTGACCTATTTCTCGATTGTCCTTGGCGAACTGGTGCCCAAACGGCTCGGCCAGCTGGCGCCCGAGGCCATCGCGCGCGCGGTGGCGCGCCCGATCTCGTTCCTCGCCACGGCGTCCACACCATTCGTCAAGCTGCTGGGCGGCTCCACGCGCCTCGTGCTGCGGCTGCTCGGCGTCAAGACCGATCGCGGCCCGGCCGTGACCGAGGAAGAAATCCACGCGCTGCTGGTGGAAGGCTCCGAGGCAGGCGTCATCGAACGTCACGAGCACACGATGGTGCGCAACGTGTTCCGGCTCGATGATCGCCARYTGGCCTCGCTGATGGTGCCGCGCGGCGATGTGGTCTACCTGGACGCCGGCCTCTCCGAAGAAGAGAACCTGCGCCGGATCGAGGAATCGGACCACTCGCGCTTCCCCGTGGTGCGGGGTGGCATGCACGACATTCTGGGCGTGGTCAGCGCGCGTCAGTTGCTGGCCCGCCGCCTCCGTGGCGAGCGTGCCGAACTGACCGCGGTGCTCCAGCCGGCCGTGTTCGTGCCGGAAAGCGTCACCGGCATGGAGCTGCTCGAGAACTTCCGTGCCTCCGGCGGCCAGATCGCCTTCGTGATCGACGAATACGGCGAGGTGCTGGGTCTGGTCACGCTGCAGGACCTGATCGAGGCGATTACCGGCGAGTTCAAGCCCGATGAGGCAGGTGGCGAGTGGGCCGTGCAGCGCGACGATGGCTCGTGGCTGCTGGACGGCATGATCCCGGTGCCAGAATTCAAGGACCGCCTGGGCCTGCGCGCCGTGCCCGAGGAAGACAAGGAGCGCTACCACACGCTGTCCGGCATGCTGCTCTTGCTGCTCGGCCGCCTGCCGCAGACCACCGACAGCGTGCAATGGGGCGACTGGAAGTTCGAGATCATCGACATGGACGGCAAGCGYATCGACAAGGTGCTGGCCTCCCAGGTGCCGCCCGAGGACGGCCCGGAGCCCGAAACCACCGGCTGACCGCCCTGCCCGCCTCACCCCGAAACGGACGCTTATGCGTCCGTTTTTTATTGCCCGCGCCCTAACGCGATTCCTGCTCACTGGTCAAGACGACTTTTGTAGCGACATGCGATTCGTTGTGCAGAATCAAACATCGCTGTTACGCACTGTGCACGTGGGCCTAGCCGTTCTCCTAGTTCTACGCGGCTGCCGTATGATCTGCCTTGCAGCATCCGCAGTACCACGCAGTCGCTAACAAAATCGAGCGGCGCCAGCAGAGCGCCCCGAAAGATGGAATGCATGAACGGGAACGCAAAACGGGTATTGCCGGTGGCTGATGTCTGCCACGGCCTCTACGGCGCCGCGAGTCACTGATGAGCGCGGACACTCACGACACGCCACCAGCCATGGACGGCAACCGCGCGGCCCAGCCGGCGGTGTTCATTGCCGCGCTGGACGAACATCGCGCGCAGGTCGGCACGGCCCATCCTCTGGCCGTGCTGGTCATCCGCCTCGACCGCTTCCAGCATGCCTGCGACACCCTCGGTCCGGCGCGCGCCAATCTGCTGCGCGCAGAGGTCAAGTCGCGGGTGGCAAGCCTCGCCACCATGCCGGCCGTGATGCAATGGCTGGGCCCGGCCGATCTCGGCGTTGCCTGCCTGCTCCCCGAGGGCACGGACGACCCCGGCTGCCTGAGCATGACGATTGCAGCCGTGCTGGGCCGGCCCTATCTGGTCGATGGTTTCGAATTGTTTCTGTCGTGCAGCATCGGCGCGGCGATGGATCACCCCGACAGCGCCACCGAACGCAACCTGCAGCAGGCCTTCGACGCCATGCTGCAGATCAACCGGCGCGGCGGCGACGGCGTTGGCCGCGCCAGCCTGCCCACGCCCCCGCGCATGGCACCGCTGCTCGCCGCCCTGCCCCATGCCATCGCCCGGGGCGAACTGAGCCTGCATCTGCAGCCCCGCGCGTTACTTTCCACCGCCAAGATCGTCGCCTACACGGTGCGGCTGCGCTGGCAGCACGCGGTGCTGGGCCGCATTGCGCCGCACGACTTCCTGCCCGCCGTCGAGGCACTCGGCATGATGGACGAGATGGGGCAATGGATTCTTCAGCAACTGCTGCCCCTGATGCGGGCCACGGAGACCGTGGCGCCGGTGCCCTTCACGCTGCTGGCGTCAAGCTCGCAGTTGCAGTCGCCCGGCAGCATCGACATGCTGCGCCGGGCCGTCGAGGCCTACGGCGTGGGCCCCGGCCGGCTGTGTGTGGAGGTGCCGGTGAGCATCGTGCCGGACAGTCCGGAGACCGCCCACAAGGCTACGCTGCTGCATGACACCGGCATCGGCATGGCGCTCAGYGACTTCACCGACAACGCAGCAAGCCTGCGCGCACTGGAAATCACCCGGCCCGATGTGGTCACGCTCGATGCGCGCCATCTGGGGCACGCTACCCGCAGCGGCGACATCGCCGCCCACCTGCGCGCGGCGTGCGTGCTGGCCCACGCGCATGGCGTACCGGTCTGTGCCAAGGGCGTGGAGACGCGCACCCAGCTGGAGGCCGTGCGCGACTGGGGCTGCGACAGCGTCCAGGGCTATCTGCTCGCCCAGCCCTTCCCCGCGCACTGGCTGGCGCAGACCCACGCGGCCATCGTGGACCGCGCGCGGCAACTGCTCGGCCCCGGCCTTCGCCCTTGATCGGGCACGGTGCCGGAGGGCCTGTTTGTCAGCCGTTTGTAGCCGTTTGTCAGCGTTTTCCTACTTACAAATTGGCACACATCCTGCATCGAGATCGATTGGGGCGACGGTAGAATGTGCCCACTTCTCACTATCCCTAAAGGAGCCACTCGTGAAAAAAGGATGGATCTGGTGCGTACTGTGTGCCACCCTGCTGGCAGGTTGCAACACCATGGCCGGCGTCGGCCAGGACGTGCAGAAGGGCGGTCAGAAACTCGAGAACTCCGCTGAAAAGGCGAAGTAAACGCTCTCCAGCCGAGGCGCCGTAGCGGGCGCTCCGAGGACTAAAAAAGCCGACCGGGAATGAATTCCCGGTCGGCTTTGTAGTTTTTACTCCCCGCTTTCCAGCGGTCGGGCGATCAGCCCTTGCAGAGCCGTGCGGCTTCCTCGGCCAGCTTGCGGATGCGGCCCCAGTCCTTGGCGGCCACGGCGTCCTTGGGCACGACCCACGAGCCGCCCACGCACACCACGTTCGGCAGCGCCAGGTAGTGCTGGGCCTTGATGAGGTCGATCCCGCCGGTCGGGCAGAACTTGAGCTGCGCCAGCGGCCCGTACAGCGACTTCAGCATCGGCACGCCGCCGGCTGCCTCGGCCGGGAAGAACTTCAGGAAGGTGAAGCCGGATTCCAGCGCCGCCATGGCCTCGCTGGCAGTCGCTACGCCCGGCAACAGCGTGATGCCCGCGCCTTGCGCGCCATCGGCCAGCTTGCGCGTCAGGCCGGGCGAGACCGCGAACTGGGCGCCGGCGTCGCGTACGGCGTGAAGCTGTTCCACGGTCAGCACCGTGCCGGCACCCACCACGGCCTGCGGCAGCGCCTTGGCCACGGCCTGGATGGCCTCCAGGGCGACCGGCGTGCGCAGCGTGATCTCCAGCAGCGGCAGGCCGCCGGCGACGAGCGCCTCGCTGACGTGCAGCGCGTCGTCCACCGAGTGGTATTCCAGCACCGGAATCACCGGCACATTGACGAGTCGTTCTAGCAGCGGGGAAGGTTGATTTGGCATGACAGTCCCGATGTTGGGTGGCAAATATGGGGGGCGAAGCACGCCCGTCTGGTTCCAGTCAGGCAATCACCGAAACGGATTGTTCCAGGCGCGCCTGCACGGTATCGGCGCGCGGGATCGGCGCGACCGCGCCGTAGCCCGTAGTGGACAGCGCAGCCGCCACGTTGGCGTAGCGCGCGGCATCGAACGGATCCGCGCCCGCAGCCAGCCGGGCGATGAAGCTCCCGCCGAAGCAATCGCCCGCGCCGGTGGCGTCGAGCGGCCGCACCGGGTACGGCGGCACCAGCGAGCGCGCCTCGGGCGTGGCCACGTAGCTGCCCTCCTCGCCCAGCTTCAGCGCCACCAGCCCGATGCCGCAGCCGAGCAGGTAATCGACGATGGCATCGCGGTCGTCCAGCCCCGTGAGCACGGTAATGTCGTCCCAGCTCGGCAGGCAGACGTCGGTCAGCGAAAACGCCTCGCGCATGATGCCGCGCGCGCGGGCCAGCGACCACAGCCGCAGCCGCAGGTTGGTATCGAGCGACACCTGCGTGCCGCCCTTGCGCGCGTGCTCCATCGCGGCCAGCCCGGCGTCGCAGGCGCTGGTGCTGATGGCCAGGCTGATGCCGGACAGGTGCAGGAAGCGCGCCTGGGCAATCGCCGCCAGCGGCAATTGGTCATGGTGATAGCGGCTCGCGGCCGAGCCCTCGCGCAGGTAGTCGAAACGATGGCCGTGGCTGTCGTGCGAGACGAAATAGACGCCCGTGGGCGCCGCCGCATTCACGCTGACGTGCCGCGTATCCACGCGCTCGGTRGTCCASAGSGCCAGCAGGCGCTCGCCKAAGCTGTCGGCGCCCACCGCGCTGATGTAGCCGGTGGTGGCGCCCTGCCGCGCGGCGGCGATGCAGAAGTTCGAGGTRTCGCCGCCAAAGCCYTGCAGGTAGCGGCTGGCGTCGTCGGGCTGCTGGTTGAATTCCACCAGCGGCTCGCCGTAGGCAAGAATGTCGATGCTCATGTCGCAGGGTCTCCCTCAGAAGAACGTCTGCACGATGTCGATGACGCGCAACTGGTCGTCCAGCACGGGGATGTGCCGCCACTTGTCGAACGTCAGGCAGGGATGCGAGATGTCGAAGGCAATCATATCCCCGACGCGCACATCGTCGCCAGCCTGAATCTGCAAATAGGCATGCTGGTCCATCATGCCGGTCACCTGCCAGTGCGCCGGGGTGTCCACCGGGGCGTCCGTGCCGGGCCGGTACAGGCGCGCGGGAATCGGCATGCCGGCGTCGAACGCGGCATCGCGCTTGCCCATGCCGATGATCGCGCGCGTCGGCTCGGGAATCGACTGCACATAGGCCCAGAGCTGCAGCGCGGGCAGCAGCCCCTCGCGCATCTGCTGCGCCACGGGGTTGTTGGCCAGGATGCGCGTCTGCGCGGCACGGTAGATACCCACGTCGTGGGTCAGGTAGCAGCCGGGACGCAGCACGATGTCGATGGGGGCGCCGATGTCGGCCCGCGAGAACTCCTCGGCCACCACGTCATACCAGGCCGAGCCCGCGCCCGACATGACCACTGGGCTGCGGCTGAAGCGGCCTTCGGCGGCCAGCTGGCGCGTCACGGCCACAGTGCGCTGCAGGAAGGCGCGGATGTCGGCCTCCTGCTGGAGCACGCCTTCGTAGACTTCCACGCCGGCCAGCGCGAGCGCGTCGGGCCAGCGCGCCAACGCGTCCATCACGGCCTGCTGCTGGGCGGCGTCACGCACGCCAGTACGACCACCCTCCACGCCCAGTTCCACCAATACTTGCAGCTTCTGGCCGCGCGCACGGAAAAACGCGCCGAGCTGATCGACGAGATCCGCTGAATCGACGAGCGAGAAGAATTCGAAGGAAGGATCGCGCAGCAGGTCCGCCACGATCTCCATATTGCGGCGGCCAACCAGCTGGTTGGCCATCAGCACGCGTTTCACACCATGCGCGGCGGCGGCTGCGGTCTGGTGCGCGGTGGCCAGGGTGATGCCCCAGGCACCTTCCTGCAACTGTCGCGCAAACAGCTTGGGCGCCATGGTGGTCTTGCCATGCGGCGCCAGCTGCACCCGGTATTCACCCATGAAGCGGCGCATCCATGTGAGGTTGTGCGCGAGACGTTCCTCATAGAGCACAGCCGCGGGCAGGCTCAGGTCCTCCGACAACAGGTTCCAGCCGACCTGGCTGGCGTTTGCGGGGGCCAGCGGGGTGTCCATCCGGCCCAGCGCCTTGTTCAGCGGATCGATGATTCCGGCTTGGTATTCACCCTGATACTTTGTCTCACGCATGCTGTCATCACCCCGCAAAAATTCTGATTGACGTAATCATAGCCTTGAAACTACGATATTTCATCCTTGTTATAAAGTAACATGCCTCGCCCGACAGCCCTGCCGGGGGACGCGCATCCGCCCGCCATGACCGCGCCTTTCGACATCCTGACCCGCATTGCCGAACGTGGCCCCGCGCTGCGTCTGGCCGAGCAGAAGGTCGCCCAGGTGATCCTGGAAGACCTGGCCGGCGCGGCGGCGGCCAGCATCAATGAACTGGCGCGCAAGGCGGCGGTGAGCGAGGCCAGTGTCACGCGCTTCGCCAAGGCCATCGGCTGCCGCGATGTGCGCGACCTGAAGCTGCGGCTGGCCCAGGCCACCGCCGTAGGCTCGCGCTTCCTGCAGCCGGTGCCGCTGGCGGAGCCCGGGGCGCCCGCCTCGCTGGCAGAAAGCATTCACGCCGATGTCATCAACACGCTGGAGGTCAATCGCAAGCTGATCGACCCTGAACGCATCGGCATTGCCGCGCGGCTGTTGCTGGACGCGCGCATGGTCTACGCTTTTGGCATGGGTGGCGGCTCGACGTTCATGGCCGACGAGGCGCGCTACCGGCTGGCGCGGCTCGGCCACCCCGTGGCCTCGTATCAGGACGCGGTCCTCCAGAAGATGGTGGCGGCCACGCTGACGCGCGACGACGTGGTCCTGGCGTTCTCGGCGAGCGGCAACATGCCCGAGATGCTGGCCAGTTGCGACATCGCGCGCGAGTACGGCGCCCGGCTGATCGCTGTGACGGCGCTCGGTTCGCCGCTGGCGGCGCGTGCCGATGTGCTGCTGCCCGTGCGCTCGCTGGAGACGGATTTCATCTTCAAGCCATCGGCCTCGCGCTACGCRATGCTGCTGGTGCTCGACGTGCTCGCCACGCGCCTGGCCCTGCTGACGCAGGAACAGAGTGCYGAGAAGCTGCGCCGCCTCAAATACGTGCTCGACGCCCACCGCGGCGTGAGCCAGGACAGCGACGGGCCGGACAGCCGCCAGCCGCTGGGAGACTGACCATGCCACACCTGTTCGACACCCTGATCCGCCTCGTGAGCCTGATCGACGGCTCGGGCGCCGCGCCCCGGCTGGCCGACGTGGGCATCCGCGACGGCCGCATCACGCGCATCGACGCCCCCGGCGCCATCGACCCGGACACCGCCTCCCACGTGGTGGAAGGCCACGGGATGGTGCTCTCGCCCGGCTTTATCGACGTCCACACGCACGACGACACCAACGTRGTCCGCCAGCCCGAGATGACGCCGAAGATCTCGCAGGGCGTGACGACSGTGATCGTCGGCAACTGCGGCATCAGCGCGGCGCCGGTCACGCTGGCGGGTGAGCCGCCCGATCCGATGAACCTGCTGGGCCGCGCCGAGGCGTTTCGCTACCCGAGCTTCCAGGCCTATGTCGAGGCCGTCAACGCGGCGCAGCCGGCCGTCAATGTGGCCGCGCTGGTCGGCCACACGGCCCTGCGCAGCAACCATATGGACCGGCTCGACCGCGCCGCCACCCCCGACGAGACCGCCGCGATGCGCGCGCAGTTGGAGGAAGCCCTGACCCACGGCGCCCTGGGCCTCTCCACCGGGCTGGCCTACGCCAACGCCTTCTGCGCGCCGACCGAGGAAGTCCTCGCCCTGGCGGAGCCGCTCGCGGACGCCGGCGCGCTCTACGCCACCCACCTGCGCAGCGAGTTCGCCGAGATCCTCGACGCCATGGACGAAGCCTTCCGCATCGGCCGCCATGCGCGCGTGCCGGTGGTCATCTCGCACCTGAAATGCGCCGGCGTGCCCAACTGGGGCCGCAGCGGCGAGGTGCTGGACGCGCTGGAAGGCGCCCAGCGCTGGCAGCCGGTGGGCTGCGACTGCTATCCGTACACGGCCAGCTCGTCCACGCTCGACCTCAAGCAGGTGACCAGCGATTTCGACATCCAGGTCACGTGGTCGGAGTCGCATCCGGCCATGGGCGGCCGCCTGCTGGCCGACATCGCCGCCGAGTGGAATGTCGATCTGGAGGAAGCCGCGCGGCGACTGCAACCGGCCGGCGCGGTCTACCACTGCATGGAAGATGCCGATGTGGACCGCATCCTGCGCCATCCGGCCACGGTGGTCGGCTCCGACGGCCTGCCCAATGACCCGCTGCCGCACCCKCGTCTCTGGGGCGCGTTTCCGCGCGTGCTGGGCCACTACGCGCGCGACCGCGAGCTATTTCCGCTGAGCGTGGCCGTCAACAAGATGACCGGCCTCTCCGCCGAGCGCTTCGGGCTGACCGGGCGMGGCTTCGTGCGCGAAGGCTACTGGGCCGACCTGGTCCTGTTCGACGCCGCCACGATCCGGGACGCCGCCAGCTTCACCGACCCCATGCAGCCCGCCGAGGGCATCGCGGCGGTCTGGGTCAACGGCGAGCTGTCGTGGCAGCAGCGCGAGGCCACCGGCGTGCGCGCCGGCCGCTTCCTGCCGCGCGGCCCCCGCGCCACGGCCTGACCCCTTTCATCATTCAGTAAACAGGAGTTTTCATGGACATCAAGCGTTTCGGCGTGGAAGGCGGCACGGGCCAGGGCGGTTCGCACATGCCGTTCGCCCGCGCGGTAGCCGCCGACGGCTGGCTCTACGTATCCGGCCAGGTGCCGATGGTGGGCGGCGAGGTGATCGACGGCGGCATCGTGGCGCAGAGCCACCAGGCCATCAAGAACGTGCTGGCGATCCTGGCCGAGGCCGGCTACGGCCCCGAGCACGTGGTGCGCTGCGGCGTCTGGCTGGACGACGCCCGCGACTTCACCTCGTTCAACAAGATCTTCAAGGAATACTTCGGCGCCAACCCGCCGGCCCGCGCCTGCGTGCAGTCCAGCATGGTGGTGGACTGCAAGGTCGAAGTGGACTGCATTGCCTACAAGAAAACCGCGGCATAAGCCCGCACGGTGAGCCAACCGATTTATCAACCCGGCCGCTAAGCCCCACAGGAATAGCGGCCTTTTCATAGCGGAAGCGGACCGTCCTCCGGACGGCACCCGCGCAAGGAGACAATATGGGTGCCGTAACAGGAACCACACTCCTGGTTTATGCGCTGATCGCCGTGATCGCGCTGGTCATACTGATCGCCAGGTTCAAGCTCAACCCGTTCATCACGCTGGTGATAGTGTCCGTCGCGCTCGGCTTTGCCGTGGGCATGCCGATGGGCGACATCATCAAGTCGTTCGAGGCCGGCGTGGGCGGCACGCTGGGCCACATCGCGCTGGTGATCGGGCTGGGCACCATGCTCGGCAAGATGATGGCCGAGTCGGGCGGCGCCGAGCGCATCGCGCTGACGCTGATCGACTTCTTCGGCGAGAAGAACGTGCACTGGGCCATGGTGACCATCGCGTTCATCGTCGGCCTGCCGGTGTTCTTCGAGGTCGGCTTCGTGCTGCTGGTGCCGATCGCCTTCAACGTGGCCAAGCGCACCGGTACCTCGATGGTGCTGGTGGGCATTCCGATGGTGGCCGGCCTGTCCGTGGTGCACGGGCTGATCCCGCCCCACCCGGCTGCGCTGCTGGCCGTGACGGCCTATGGCGCCGACATCGGCAAGACCATCATGTACGCGCTGATCGTGGGCGTGCCCACGGCCGCCATCGCCGGCCCGCTGTTCGCCAAGCTGATGGACCGCTACGTGAAGCTGCCCGATGTGAACCCGCTGGCCGCGCAGTTCACCGAGGAAGACGAGGGCGTCAAGGCCACGCACGCCCTGCCGAGCTTCGGCATCACGGTGTTCACCATCCTGCTGCCGGTGATGCTGATGCTGATCGGTAGCTGGGCCGACCTGTTCACCACGCCGAAGACCTTCGCCAACGACTTCCTGAAGCTGATCGGCAACTCGGTGATGGCGCTGCTGATCGCCGCACTGGTGAGCTTCTACACCTTCGGCAAGGCACGCGGCTTCAGCCGCGAGATGATCCTGAAGTTCACCAACGAGTGCGTGGCCCCCACGGCCATCATCACGCTGGTGGTGGGCGCCGGCGGCGGCTTTGGCCGCATCCTGCGCGACTCGGGCATCTCCACGTCCATCGTGGACGTGGCGACCAGCGCCCACGTGTCCGTGCTGGTGCTGGGCTGGCTGGTGGCGGTGATGATCCGTATCGCCACGGGCTCGGCCACGGTGGCCATGACCACGGCCGCCGGCATCGTCGCCCCGATCGCCGCCAGCGTGCCGGGCACCCGCCCGGAACTGCTGGTGCTCTCCACGGGCGCCGGATCGCTGATCCTCTCGCACGTGAACGACGGCGGCTTCTGGCTGGTGAAGGAGTACTTCAACATGTCCGTGGCGCAGACGTTCAAGACCTGGTCGGTCTGCGAAACCATCATCTCGGTGGTGGCGCTGGGCCTGACGCTGGCCCTGGCAACGGTGGTCTGAGCCTTGGTTTTCCCCCTCTCCCGCCTGCGGGAGGGGGAGCGAAACACGGGATTGCGCACAGCCGCCCTCCCCCCTACACTCCCGTTCGATGCGGTCGCCTAGTACCGCACTTTTCGGGAGACTTCGATGACCTTCACCCCGCTGCGGCGCGCCGTCCTGGCGTGCGGCGCCCTCGCCGTCCTGGCATTCCCCGCTTCCAGCTTTGCGGCCGATCCGGTCAAGATCGGGCTGATCGCCCCGTTCTCGGGCAGCTTTGCCGACTACGGCAAGCAGATGGAAGGCGGCGTCAAGGCCTGGCAGAAGCTCCACGGCGACACCGTGGGCGGCCGCAAGATCGAAGTCATCCTCAAGGACACCACCGGCCCGGTGCCGGACGTGGCCAAGCGCCTGGCCCAGGAACTGGTGGTGCGCGACAAGGTGGACATCCTGGCCGGCTTCGGCCTCACGCCCGAGGCGCTGGCCGTGGCGCCCATCGCCGAGCAGGCGAAAAAGCCGATGGTGATCTTCAACGCGGCCTCCTCCGTCATCACCACCAAGTCGAACTACATCGCACGGGTGTCGATGACGCTGCCGCAGATCTCGGCGCCGATGGCGACCTGGGCGGTGCGCAACAACATCCGCAAGGTGGTCACGCTGGTGGCGGACTACGCGCCCGGCATCGACGCCGAAACCGCGTTCAAGACCAACTTCCTGGGCGGCGGCGGGCAGATTATCGAGTCGATCCGCGTGCCGCTGCGCAACCCCGAGTTCGCGCCCTTCATCCAGCGCATCAAGGACGCCAAGCCGGAGGCCGTGTTCCTGTTCCTGCCCGCCGGCGAGCAAGGCGTGGCCTTCATGAAGGGCTTCCGGGAGCGCGGCCTGGCCGCCGCCGGCATCCGCGTGATTGCCACGGGCGACCTGACCGACGACCACGTGCTGCCGGCCATGGGCGACGCCACGCTGGGCGTGATCACCTCGTTCCACTACTCCGCCGCCCATGATTCGAAGGAAAACAAGGCGTTCCTGAAGGCGTTTGCCGAGGCCAACCCGGGCGCCGGCCGGCCCAACTTCATGGCCGTGGCCGCCTTCGACGGCATGGCCGCCATCTACGAAGCCCTGAAGAGAACCAACGGCGTCACGGACGGCGACAAGTTCCTGGCGGCGCTCAAGGGCATGAAGATCCAGAGCCCGCGCGGCGCCATCACCATCGACCCGGCCACGCGCGACGTGGTGCAGACGGTCTACATCCGCAAGGTGGAAAAGGTCAACGGGGAGCTCTACAACGTCGAGTTCGACAAATTCGACGGGGTGAAGGACTCCGGCAAGTAAGCCTGCCCGGCGGCGGCCGTCCTGAAAATCTTTTATTGCGTCGTCAAGAAAGTGCATCACGCGGGTTCCGATTCTTGACCTAAGCTGTTTGATGCACACAAGAAGAACTCCGGAGACGACAAAATGATCAGGACTGCCATATCCTCCGCGGCCGCCGCCGCGATGTTCCTGGCCCTGGCGCCTGCCATGGCCGCCCCCGACAACCTCCAGAAGCTCCAGAGCTTCAAGCCGACCGGCACCGCCACGCCGGAAACCGTGCCGCAGACCGGCACGCGCGCCGACGCCATCCGCGAGAACCTCAAGACGATCAAGCTGCCGCAGGGCTTCAAGATCGAGTTGTACGCGGTGGTGCCCGAAGCCCGCCACATGGCGGTGGAGCCGTCCACGGGCGTGGTCTTCGTCGGCACGCGCAAGACCAAGGTCTGGCAGGTGACGGACCGCAACAAGCGCCGCGTGGCGGACGACGTGGTGCAGTTCGCCAGTTCCGTCGCCTTCAAGGTGCCCAACGGCGTCTGTTTCTCCCCCGACGGCATCCTCTACGTGGCCGAGCAGAACCGCGTGCTGGCGTTCCCGGCCGCCCAGTTCTTCGGCGAGGGCGGCCCCGACGTGGCCGTCGGCGTGGTCGTGCCGCAGGGCAAGCTGGTCCCGACCGAGTTCGAGAGCTTCAACCACGGCGCKCGCGCCTGCCGCATCGGCCCGGACAAGAAGCTCTACGTGGCCCTCGGCCAGCCGTGGAACGTGCCGCCCAAGGACAAGCTGGCCACGCTCGACAAGAACGGCGTCGGCGGCATCATCCGGATCGACCAGGACGGCAAGAATCGTGAGGTCTATGCCCATGGCGTGCGTAACTCCGTGGGCCTGGACTTCAGCCCGGTCGACAAGATGCTCTGGTTCACCGACAACCAGGTGGACGGCATGGGCGACGACCAGCCCCCCGGCGAGCTGAACCGGGCCACCAAGGGCGGCCAGAACTTCGGCTTCCCGTGGTACGGCGGCGGCAAGGTCCGCACGGTCGAGTACAAGGACGCCAAGCCGCCAGCAGACGCCGTCTTCCCGGTGGTGGAGTACGCCGCCCACGCGGCCGACCTCGGCATGTCGTTCTATACCGGCAAGATGTTCCCGGCCAAGTACCAGAACGGCGTGTTCGCGGCCGAGCATGGCTCCTGGAACCGCACCAAGCCGATTGGCGCCCGCATCGTCTACACGCCGGTCAACGCCGACGGCTCGGTCGGCACCACCGAGGTCTTCGCCGAAGGCTGGCTGACGGCCAACGGCGAGTACATGGGCCGCCCGGTGGACGTGCAGCAGTTGCAGGACGGCTCGCTGCTGGTGTCCGACGACTACGCCGGGGCGATCTACCGCATCTCCTACGCGGGGGCCAAGTGACGCGACACGGTTCGCTGACAATCGCCGCCTGGCTGGAGATGGCAATGGCCGTGGCCGGGGCTCCTGCCCTGGCCGCAGACGCCCAGGCCGGCAAGGCCCGCGCACTGCAGTGCCAGGCCTGTCATGGCCTGGACGGCAAGTCGAAGCTGCCCGAGGCGCCGCACCTGGCCGGCCAGAACGAGACCTACCTCGTGAAGGCGCTCAAGGACTACAAGACCGGCGCGCGCAAGGACGAGATGATGAACCTGATGGCCAAACCGCTGACCGACAAGGACATCGCCAACCTCGCGGCGTTCTACAGCGGCTTGAAGCCGTGACCGGAGCGTTCCTTCGGCGGCGATAGCACCGAGATGGCTGACGCCGCCTCGCGCCGGATCAGCCGGATGATCAGCGCGGCGCCGGCGTTGCCGAAGTCCGGCGAGGCCGCGTTATCCAGCGCCGCCGACATCACCCCGAGCGCTTCCTGAATGCGCTCCAGTTGCCGCAGGGCCGGGGCCGACGGCGCCATCGGCCCGGGGAACCCCGGGGTGCCGAGCATGCCGGGTGTAATGGATGTCCGGGAAGACGGTTTCGGTTTGTGCATGGCGATCTCCTGCTGTCTGAGCGGATGATGTCGATCCATGCATTCTGGGAATGAAGCGCGCCCAGAGATATGAGACGTTTCTGAAAAGCAATCAGACTCGTCTTATGCCGTCACCTACGCCACCACCTACGCCACCACCTACGCCGCCACGCTCACCAGCCGATCCAGCAGGGCACGATCCGCAAGCAGCCCGGCGCTCTCGCCGGTGTG
Organism: Cupriavidus sp. KB_39; assembly: GCF_052114485.1. NCBI lineage: Bacteria > Pseudomonadati > Pseudomonadota > Betaproteobacteria > Burkholderiales > Burkholderiaceae > Cupriavidus > Cupriavidus sp. KB_39. The sequence continues at coordinate 35,551 of NZ_JBFREV010000024.1, read as the reverse complement.
CACCACGCGCCCCCGGTCGAGCACCATCGCGCGCTGCGTCATCGCCAGCGCCAGCCGGGCGTGCTGTTCCACCACGATCACCGCCATGCCGCTKTCCGCGATCAGCCCGGCAATCACTCGCCGCAGCTCCTGCACGATGATCGGCGCCAGCCCTTCCATCGGCTCATCGAGCAGCAGCAGTGAAGGATTGACCATCAGCGCGCGCGCCATCGCCAGCATCTGCTGTTCCCCGCCCGACAACTGGTTGCCGAGGTTCTTCCGGCGCTCCTCGAGCCTCGGAAAGACCTGAAAAACGCGGGGGATGTCCCACGGCCCGGGGCGTGCCACGGCGCTCAGGTGCTCCGCCACGGTCAGCGACGGAAACACCCAGCGCTCCTGCGGCACCCAGCCGATGCCACCTTGCGCGCGCCGGTGCGGCGACACGCGGGCGAGGTCGCGCCCCTGCCAGTGCAGGCGCCCGCCGCGCAGCCGCGTGAAGCCCATCAGCGTAGCCAGCAGCGTGGTCTTGCCCACGCCGTTGCGGCCCAGCAGCGCCAGGCTGTCGCCGGCGGAGAGCGTCAGGTCGATRCCGTCCAGCACCAGCGCGTCGCCATAGCCCGCGCTGACGCCCTCCATCCGCAGCAGTTCAGTCATGGGCGGCCTCCCCCAGATACACCTCGCGCACACGCGGATCGGCGGCAATCTCGGCCGGCGTGCCCTCGGTCAACACGCGGCCCGCCACCAGCACCGTGATGCGCTCGGCGAAGCGGAACACCAGATCCATGTCGTGCTCGATAAAGACGATCGTGATGTCGCGCGGCAGCCCGGCGATGACCGCGAACAGCTCCGCGCTCTCGCCCGTGGGAATGCCGGCGGCGGGTTCGTCCAGCAGCAGGATCGACGGCCGCGTGGCCAGCGCCAGCGCCATCTCCAGCAGCCGCTGCTTGCCGTAGGGCAGCTGGCGGGTCTCGACGTCAGCATCGGCGTCCAGCCGCAGCATGGCCAGCACSGCCATGGCYTCRTCGACGAGGGSCGTCTGGGAAGCCACCGTGCGCGCCCAGATGCGTGCGGCCCCGGTGCGCTCGGCCACCGCCAGCACGACGGATTCGAGCACCGTCAGCCCCGGGAACAGCGTGTTGATCTGGAACGTGCGCGTCATGCCGAGCCGCACGCGCGCATGTTGGGGCAGCGCCGTGATATCGCGGTCGCCCAGCCAGATCCGCCCTGCCGATGGCGGCAGCGCCCCGGTCAGCAGGTTGATGAAGGTGGTCTTGCCGGCGCCGTTCGGCCCGATCAGCGCGTGGCGCGCGCCCGGCGCGAAACTGAGCGAGATGTCGCTATTGGCGGCGAAGGCGCCCCAGGACTTGCCGAGCCCTGCCGTGCGGAGCGTGGCCGTCATGGTGCTTCCCCCCGGCCGCGCCGCAGCCGGCCCGCAATGGCGCTGGCCGCGCCCATCACCCCACCCTTGGCGAACAGCACCATCAGCACCAGCAGCAGGCCGATCCAGAACTGCCAGTAGACCGGGTTGATGCCCGCCAGCACGTCCTGCGCGATCATGAACAGCGCCGCGCCGACCAGCGCGCCGTAGAGCCGGCCCGTGCCGCCGAGCACCAGCATGACCAGCAGCTCGGCCGATCGCGGGAAGCCCAGCACATCGAGCCCGACGAACTGCGTGGTCTGGGCCAGCAGTCCGCCGGCCACCCCGGCCACCGCCGCCGACACCGCGAACACCGCCCCGAGCCGGCGCGGCACGTTGGCGCCCAGCGCCGGCATGCGCCGCACGCCCTCGCGCACGCCGCGCAGCGACAGCCCGAACGGCGACGCCACGATCCGGCGCACCGYCACGAACAGCAGGAAGGTCACCACGAGGCTATATAGATAGGCCGTCTTGCCGAACAGGTCGAATTCGAACAGCCCGAGCACCTTGCCCATGGTCACGCCGGACAGCCCATCGACCCCGCCGGTCAGGAAAGCGGCCTTGTTGGCGGCCTCGAACAGCATCAGGCCGATGCCGAGCGTGACCATCAGCCGGGTCAGGTCGCCGCCGCGCACCACCAGGAAGCTGCACAGCCAGCCCGCCAGCCCGGCCACGGCGCCGGCGGCCAGCAGGCCGGAAATCGGCTCGCCCCAGCCGTGCGCGCCCAGCAGGCCCGCCGTATAGGCGCCCAGCCCGAAGAAGGCCGCGTGGCCGAGCGAGACGATGCCGGCATAGCCGAGGATCAGGTCCAGCGACAGCGCGAACAGGCCGGTAATCAGGATCTGGCTGCCGAGGATCAGGTAGTCGGGCAGGAGRAAGAASACCGCCACCGGGGCGAGCCAGAAGACGATTTCGGCCGGATGCCAGCGGCCATCGGGCAGGCGGTGGCGCTGGGCCGCCGCCGGCTGGACGGCTTGATCGGTACGCAGGACGGATTTCATGCGCGCCTCCCGAACAGGCCGGCCGGGAAGGCCACCAGCAGCACGACCATCATCGCGTAGATCACGAACGCGCCCACCGCCGGCACGTAGTACTTGCCGGCTACGTCCGCCACGCCAAGCACGATCGCCGCGAGCAGCGAGCCGCGGATGGAGCCGGCGCCGCCCACGGCCACTACCAGCAGGAAATACACCATGTATTTGAGCGGGAAGGCGGGATCGAGCCCGAGCACGTCGATGCCCAGTCCGCCGCCAAGGCCGGCCAGCCCCGAGCCGAGCGCGAACGTCAGGCTGAACACCCGCTCCACGTTGATGCCGAGACCGCGCGCGGCCTGCTGGTGATCGACGGCAGCCCGTACCTGCGCCCCGAAGCGCGTGCGCGCCACCAGCCACCCCAGCGCCAGCGTGATCACCACCACCACACCGATCAGGAACAGCCGATAGGCGCCCAGGTCGATCCCGGCCACCTGCACCTGCCCGATCAGGAACTCGGGCAGCGCCACCGGCTGCTGGCCGGGGCCGAACAGCCACGTGGCGCCGGCCATCGCCATGAAGGTCAGGCCGATGGAAAACAGCACCTGGTCGAGGTGGCTGGCCCGGTACAGGCGCCGATAGAGCGTGCGCTCGAGCAGCCAGCCCACCGCCGCCGCGCCCAGGAAGGCCAGCGGCAGCGCCGCCAGGAACGGCACGCCGGCGCGGTTCATCAGCACCACGGCCACATAGCCGCCGAGCATGGCAAAGGCGCCATGGGCCAGGTTGACGAAGTTCATCAGCCCCATGGTCACGGACAGGCCAATGCTGATCAGGAACAGCAGGCTGCCGTACGCCAGGCCGTCGAACAGCACGCCAAGGAAACTCGCGATCACCGGGGTCGTCCTCCGTTTTCAGGGTTGCCGCCGGATTGTTCAGTGTGCGCCGCTTTTTTGCAATCGGGCCCCACCCGCCCGTGCCCGATGTTGGCCTGTTGTCTGGTTTACATCGCCCCGGCCACGCGCTAACGTCCTGAAACCCGACCGCGAGGGACATTGCCATGCCGATCGACCGCCGCACCTTCCTGGGACTTTCCGCCGCGCTGGCCGCCTTGCCGGCCACCCCTGCCCTGGCCGCCGCTCATGCAGCCGCTCATGCCGCCACCATGGAGGCGCCGATGCGGCGCAAGATCCCGGGCACCAATGTGCAGTTGCCGGTCATCGGCATGGGCACGGCCGATACCTTCAACGTGGGCACCGGCGCTGACGAACGCACCCCGCTCACCGAGGTCATGGCGCTGTTGCTGCAGCGCATTCCCGGCGCCGTGGTGGACACCGCGCCCAGCTACGGCAGCGCGGAAGCCGTCACCGGCGACCTCCTGCAAGCCGCCAAGGCCCGCCAGCGGGTGTTCCTGGCGACCAAGGTCTCTACCAGCGTGGAGCAGGTGCCGGCGCAGTTCGCCCGGTCGCTGTCCGATCTCCACGTYGACAGCGTGGATTTGCTGCAGGTGCATAACCTGATCGACTGGCAGAACAACCTGCGCTGGCTGCGCCAGCAGAAGGAAGCCGGCAAGACCCGCTATATCGGCATCACCCACTATCGGGAAGACTCGCACGACACCCTGGCGCAGATCCTGCGGCAGGAAAAGATGGATTTCCTCCAGATCAACTACTCGCTGGGCGAGCGCAACGCCGAGAAGACGCTGCTGCCGCTGTGCGAGGAGCGCGGCGTGGCGGTGCTGGTCAACCGGCCGTTCCAGGATGGGCGGCTATTCAGCGCGGTGAAAGGCAAGCCGGTGCCCGACTGGGCCGGCGAGGTGGACTGCACCACCTGGGGACAGCTGTTCCTGAAGTTYGTGGTCAGCCACCCGGCGGTGACGGCGGCCATCCCGGCCACCTCCAAGCCGCGCAATATGGCCGACAACCTCGGCGCGGCGTTCGGCCGCATGCCCGATACGCGCGAGCGGGCCCGCATTGCCGCCGCGCTGGCCTGAGCGCCGGYCATGGCTACGCCCCCGCCCCTGCCCCAGCCTGACGCGGCCCGTCCGCTGCAACGCGGCCTCGGCATGCGCCCCGGCGAAGCCCCCGCCGTGGTGGCGGGCTTCCTGTTCTTCTTCTGCCTGTTCGCCAGCTACTTCATGCTGCGCCCCGTGCGCGAGACCATGGGCATCGCCGGCGGCGTGCAGAACCTGCAATGGCTGTTCACCGCCACCTTCGTGGTGATGCTGGTGGCCATCCCGTTCTACGGCGCCTGCTGCAAGTGGCTGCCCCGTCGACGCTTCGTGCCGTGGGTCTACGCATTCTTCATCGCCAACCTGCTCGGTTTTGCCTTCGCCACGCGGGCGATGCCGGACAACGTGTGGCTGGCGCGCGTGTTCTATGTCTGGCTCTCGGTCTTCAACCTGTTCGTGGTGTCGGTGGCGTGGAGCCTGATGGCCGATGTGTTCCGTCCCGACCAGGCGAAGCGGCTGTTCGCGCTGCTGGCGGCGGGCGCCAGCGCCGGCGGGCTGGCCGGTCCGCTGCTGGGCGGCTGGCTGGTGGGAAGCATCGGGCTGACGGGGCTGATGGTGCTGTCGGCGGCGCTGCTGGCCGCCACGCTGCCCGGCGTGGGTTTCCTGTTCGGCTGGCGACGCCGCTCGGGGGCAGGGATGGCCGGTGTGGGCAGCACGGGTGCGGGGCAGGACCCGGCCGAGCCGGTCGGTGGCGGGCTGTGGGCGGGGCTGGTGCTCGTGGCGCGCTCGCGCTACCTGCTCGGCATCAGCGTGTTCGTGATCCTGCTCGCCACGGCGAGCACCTTCCTGTACTTCGAGCAGGCCAAGCTGGTGGCCGCCGCGTATCCGTCGCGCGCGCAGCAGACACAAGTCTTCAGCGCGCTCGATGCCACGGTGCAGGCGCTGACCATCGTGATCCAGCTGTTCTTTTCGGGCCGCGTGGCGCGGCGCTACGGCGTGACCGCGCTGCTGACCGGCGTGCCTGTGCTGGTGACCCTCGGCTTCCTGGCGCTGGCGGTCTGGCCGACCTTCGCGGTGCTGGCCGGCGCGATGATCGTGCGGCGCGTGGGCGAGTACGCGCTGCTGCGCCCCGGGCGCGAGATGCTGTTCACCGTGGTGGACCCGGAAACCAAGTACAAGGCCAAGAACGTCATCGACACGGCGGTGTATCGCGCGGGCGACGCGGTGAGCGCCTGGGTGCGCACCGCCATCGACGCCATCTCCGGCCATCCCGCCTCCGTGGCGCTGGCCGGCGCGGTGCTGGCCATCGCGTGGGCCTGGCTGGGCTGGTGGCTGGGTCGGCGGCACGAAGGCCAGCTGACACCCGCCGGGGAGGCGTCCACGGTGCTCGCGCGCGGCGCGCCGGGCGGCCGATAATCGAGCATCCGTCTGGCCGCGCGCCGCCGATGGCCGTATAGTCGTGGCCTGTTCGCGCGCCACGCGCGCCGCCCCCACACGCTTGCCTAGGAGCCCCCCATGAAGACCAAAGCCGCCATCGCCTGGAAAGCCGGCGCCCCGCTGACCATCGAAGATGTCGACCTGGACGGCCCGCGCGCCGGCGAGGTGCTCGTGGAAATCAAGGCCACCGGCATCTGCCATACCGACTACTACACGCTCTCGGGCGCCGATCCGGAAGGCATCTTCCCGGCCATCCTGGGCCATGAGGGCGCCGGCATCGTCACCGACGTCGGCCCCGGCGTGACCTCGCTCAAGCCGGGCGACCACGTGATTCCCCTCTACACGCCGGAATGCCGCCAGTGCAAGTTCTGCCTGTCGCGCAAGACCAACCTGTGCCAGGCCATCCGCGCCACGCAGGGCAAGGGRCTGATGCCGGATGGCACYTCGCGCTTCTCGATCGACGGCAAGCCGATCTTCCACTACATGGGCACGTCCACCTTCGCCAACCACATCGTGGTGCCGGAGATCGCGCTGGCCAAGATCCGCCCGGATGCCCCGTTCGACAAGGTCTGCTACATCGGCTGCGGCGTGACGACCGGCGTGGGCGCCGTGCTGTTCACGGCCAAGGTGGAAGCCGGTGCCAACGTAGTGGTGTTCGGCCTCGGCGGCATCGGCCTGAACGTGATCCAGGCGGCCAAGATGGTCGGCGCTGACAAGATCATCGGCGTGGACCTGAACCCGGGCCGMGAGGCGATGGCGCGCAAGTTCGGCATGACCCACTTCGTCAACCCCAAGGACGTGCCGAACGTGGTGGACCACATCGTCCAGCTCACCGACGGCGGCGCCGACTACTCGTTCGAGTGCATCGGCAACACGCAGGTCATGCGCCAGGCGCTGGAGTGCTGCCACAAGGGCTGGGGCAAGTCGATCATCATCGGCGTGGCGGAAGCCGGCGCGGAAATCTCGACGCGCCCGTTCCAGCTGGTGACGGGCCGCGAGTGGAAGGGTTCGGCATTCGGCGGCGCACGCGGGCGCACGGACGTGCCGAAGATCGTCGACTGGTACATGGAAGGCAAGCTCAACATCGACGACCTGATCACCCACACGCTGCCGCTGGAGCGCATCAACGAAGGCTTCGACCTGATGAAGCGCGGCGAATCGATCCGCTCGGTGGTGCTGTACTGATGCAGACCGACCTGGAACTGCTCGCCGAGCATGGCTGCCACGGCGGCGTGCAGCGCTTCTACCGGCACCACTCGGCCGCCATCGGGCTGCCGATGCGGTTCTCGGTGTTCCTGCCGAAGGAAGCGCTGGGCACGGGCACCACGCGCGTGCCGGCGCTGTTCTACCTGGCCGGGCTGACCTGCACCGAGGAAACGTTCCCGATCAAGGCCGACGCCCAGCGCTACGCCGCCGAGCACGGCATGATGCTGATCTCGCCCGATACCAGCCCGCGCGGCGCCAACGCGCCGGGCGAGGCCGATTCGTGGGACTTCGGCGTGGGGGCGGGGTTCTACGTGGATGCCGTCGAGGCGCCGTGGCACATGCACTGGCATATGGAGAGCTACGTGGCGAGCGAGCTGTTCGCCATCGCCACCACSGAATTGCCCGGCGATGCCGCGCGCGTGGGCATCTTCGGCCATTCGATGGGCGGCCACGGGGCGCTGGTGCTGGCGCAACGCTATCCGCACCGTTTCCGCTCGGTGTCCGCCTTCGCGCCGATTGCCGCGCCGATGAAATGCCCGTGGGGCATCAAGGCCTTCAGCGGCTACCTCGGCAACGATCCGGTGCGCTGGGCCGAGCACGACGCCAGCGAACTGATGACCGGGCAGGACGCGCCGCCCTTCCCCGCCGGCATCCTGATCGACCAGGGTCTGGCCGACCGCTTCCTCGAGGAGCAACTGCATCCGGAAGCGTTCGAGGCCGCCTGCAAGGTCGCCGGCCAGCCGCTGACGCTGCGACGGCACGCCGGCTACGACCACGGCTACTACTTCATCCAGACGTTCATGGCCGACCATATCCGGCATCACGCCGCCCAACTCTGACGCTGACACCGAGCCCGCCATGCCTTACGCCGCCGATCCCATCGTCATGCTGTCCGCGCGGGCGCTGTCGCAGGCCATCCACGGGGGCGAGATGTCGTGCCGGCAGGTCATGGCGGCCTACCTGGCCCATATCGCACAGGTCAATCCGGGCAGCAACGCCATCGTGGCCATGCGCGACGAAGCGGCGCTGATGGCCGAGGCCGCCGCCGCCGACGAGGCGCTGGCGGCGGGCCGCTCCGCAGGCTGGATGCACGGCATGCCGCAGGCGCCCAAGGATTTGGCGATGACGCGCGGCATCCGCACGACGTTCGGCTCGCCGATCTACAAGGACAATGTGCCGACGATCGATGCCATCGTGGTCGAGCGCGCGCGGCGCGCCGGGGCGATCCTGATCGGCAAGACCAACACGCCCGAGTTCGGGCTGGGCTCGCAGACGTTCAACCCGGTGTACGGCGCCACGCTGAATCCCTACGATGCCACGCGCACGGCGGGCGGCAGCAGTGGCGGCGCGGCGGCGGCACTGGCGCTGCGCATGCTGCCCGTGGCGGATGGCAGCGACTTCGGCGGCTCGCTGCGCAACCCGGCCGGCTACTGCAACGTATTCGGCTTCCGGCCCTCGGCGGGCCGCGTGCCCTACGGCCCCACGCCGGAACTGTTCCTGTCGCAGCTCGGTTGCGAAGGGCCGATGGCACGCACGGTGGCGGACCTTGCCCTGCTGCTGGCCACGCAGGCCGGCCCCGACGCGCGCACCCCGCAGGCGCTTCCAGCCGACCCGGTGCTGGCCTCGCTCACGCCCGCGAACGTCACGGACGTGCTGCGCGCCGACCTGAACGGCAAACGCGTGGCGTGGCTGGGCGACTGGGGCGGCTACCTGCCGATGGAAGACGGCATCCTGCCGCTGTGCGAGCAGGCGCTGCGCTTCTTCCCRGATTTCGGCGTCAGCGTGGAAGCTATCGGCGCCCCTTATCCGCCCGAGAAAATCTGGCAGACCTGGCTGACCCATCGCCATTTCCTCGTCGGCAACGCCCGCATGACGCTCTACCGCAACCCGGCCACGCGCGCGCAGCTGAAGCCAGAGGCCATCTGGGAGATCGAAGGCGCGCTGAACCAGACCGCCAGCGACCTCTACACCGCCAGCACGGAGCGCTCGGCCTGGTACAACGCGCTGCAACGCACCTTCGCCACGTTCGACTATGTGGCGGTGCCTACGGCACAGGTGTTCCCGTTCGATGTGAAGCAGCCGTGGCCGACATCSATCGCCGGCCGGCAGATGGATACCTATCACCGCTGGATGGAGGTGGTGGTGGCGTGGACGCTGTCTGGCTCGCCAGTCATCAGCGTGCCGGTGGGGTTCAATGCGGAGGGGTTGCCGATGGGCATGCAGCTGATTGGCCGCCCGCGCGACGACCTGGCCGTGCTGCAACTCGCCGCCGCCTACGAGCAGGCGCGCGACTGGGTGGGCAGCCGGCTGCCGCCAGCCATTGCAGACTGATCGCGGTGCACTATCCTGAAGGCTCCCCATCCCCGTATGAAGGAGCCTGCCATGGGCACTTCACGTCACATCGCCCTGGCGCTGGGCCTGCTCTTCGCGAGCAGTGCCGCGCTGGCGCATAACTGTCCCAATGAGATGAAGGCCATCGACGCGAAACTGGCGACCAAGCCGGCGCTGTCGCAGGCCGACATGACCAAGGTCCAGAAGCTGCGCGCCGACGGCGAAGCGCAGCACAAGGCCGGCGATCACGACGCCTCGATGAAGTCGCTCGGCGAGGCGAAGAAGCTTCTCGGAATCTGAACCCGAGCCGGGCCAAATCAGGCCAGGTCAGGCCACGCGCAGCAACTGGCGCGCGTGGCTGGCGAACAGCGGCGCGGCACGATCCGCCGCGAGGCGGATGCGTTCCTGCAGCGGGCCATTGCCGACCTGATAGCCGTCGAAATCAGCCGTCGAGGCATACACGCCAATCGGGAGCGTCAGCGCCTGCAGGAAGCCGAACAGCGGGCGCAACTGGTGCTCCAGCACCAGTGCGTGCCGGTCACTGCCGCCCGTGGCGGCCAGCAGCACCGGCGTATCCACCAGCGCGTTCATCCCGACCAGATCGAACAGATGCTTGAAGTGGCCCGGGAACGAGCCCCGGTAGACCGGCGCGGCGGCGATCAGCAGGTCTGCCGACTCGATGTCCGCCAGTTGCGCCTCAATCTCGGCAGGCAGTTCCTCGCGCGACAGCGCGCCACCCAGCGGGCGGGCAATCTCGCTCAGGTCGACGATGCGGGTGTCGAGCACGAGCCGTTCTTCCAGCGCCTCCAGCAGTGCCTGCACGAGCACACGGGTGCGCGAGGGCTGGTGGACACTGCCATTGACGGCGACGACTTTGAGGGGGGTAGCCACTGGTGGTTCTCCGTTTGGATCGACCCCTACCTTAGCGCCGTCGCCGCCGAGGGCGAACGAAGGAAATCGAGTATGGATAGATGAAGTGCCGATCAGAACGACGGCACCATCGCGCCCTTGTACTTTTCCTTCATGAACTGGCGCACGTCTTCCGACTGGTACGCCGCCACGAGTTTCKTGACCCACGGCTTGTCCTTGTCCTGCGTGCGCACCACGATAATGTTCGCGTACGGGCTGCGGATGTCTTCCATGGCGATGGCGTCCTTGGTCGGCTGGAGGCCGGCGGCGAGCGCGTAGTTGGTGTTGATCACCGCGGCGCTCACATCAGGCAGGGCGCGCGCCAGCTGGGCGGCGTCCAGTTCCACGATCTTGAGCTTCTTGGGGTTCTCGGCCACGTCCAGCGGCGTAGCGTTCACGCCGTTGGTGCCCACGCCCGGCTTCAGCTTGATCACGCCCTGTGCGGCGAGCAAAAGCAGCGCGCGGTTCTCGTTCGACGGGTCGTTCGGCACGGCCACCTTGGCGCCCTGCGGCAGGTCCTTCGGCGACTTCAGTTTCTGCGCGTACACGCCCAGCGGCGAGATATAGGTGTAGCCCACGCTGACCATCTTGTAGCCGCGCTGCTTGACCTGGCTGTCCAGGTACGGCTGATGCTGGAAGCTGTTGGCCTCCAGATCGCCCGCGTCCAGCGCGGCGTTCGGCTGCACGTAGTCGTTGAACTCCACCACCTTCACGTTCAGGCCGTTGCGCTTGGCCACTTTCTGCACCACTTGCCAGACCTCGGCATCCGGGCCGCTCACGGTGCCCACGCGCACGGTCTGTTCCTGGGCCCCGGCGTTGCCGGCGGCCATCACGCCAAATGTCGCCACCACCACGGCGGCGGACAGGGTCTTTGCGAACGAAAGCGTCTTCATACGTCTTTTTCCTCAGGATCGAAGGCCGCGCGCGCGGATCGGCGGCGGCAAGGCCGCGTCGGATGGACGCGGCCGGGACGAAACTTTACCTCAATGTGCCTTGCCGGTCGGGTGGCTCGCACTCATCGTCGGCACGTTGCGCTTTTCAAAATTTGCATATCTCGACAGTTCGAACAGAAAAGCGCCGCCAGTTTCCGAAATAGTCCTGCGGCCATTTCTTCCTAGACTCACTTTGCCTTCAATCGGGACAGGTGAACCAGGAAAACGAACATGTGGATCGTCAGGCTTGCACTACGCCGGCCCTATACCTTCGTTGTGCTAGCCATTCTGCTGTTGCTTGGTGGGATGGTTTCCATCCTGCGCATGCCTACGGACATTTTTCCGTCGATCGACATTCCGGTGGTCAGCGTGGTCTGGAGCTACAACGGTTTGTCTGCCGAAGACATGGCGCAACGTATCGTCACGGAATACGAGCGTTCCCTGACCACCGACGTCGACAATATCGAGCACATCGAGTCGCAGTCGCTACCGGGGGTGGCCGTCATCAAGGTCTTCTTCCACCCCGGCGCTGACATCAACCGGGCGATTGCTCAAGCCACGGCCGGCGCGCAATCGATTCTCAAGCAGATGCCGCCGGGCGCCACGCCACCCCTTGTCCTTAGCTACAACGCCTCTACGGTACCAATCCTGCGCCTGGCGCTAGGCAGCGACACGCTGCCGGAGCAGGAACTGTACGACCTGGGCAACAGCTTTATCCGCACCCAACTGGCCACAGTAGAGGGCGCGTCAGTGCCGCTTCCCTACGGCGGCAARGTACGACAGGTGACGGTGGACCTTAATGTACCGGCACTCCAGGCACGCGGCCTGGCTCCAGTCGATGTCGTGAGCGCGATCAACGCCCAGAATTTGGTTTTGCCTGGCGGCACCGCCAAGATTGGCTCGCTGGAATACCGGGTAGATCTCAATGGCAGTACGCAGACCGTAGCCGCGTTGAACGACTTGCCGGTCCGCAGCGGCCCCAACGGCACGGTCTATGTTCGCGACGTGGCGCAGGTCCACGATGGTTACGCGCCCCAGACCAATGTGGTGCGGCATGACGGCAAGAGAGCCGCGCTGCTGGAAATCGAGAAGACTGGCAGTGCCTCAACACTGACCGTCGTTTCGCAGATCCGGGCCCTGCTGCCGCACATTCTTTCAGGACTGCCGAAGTCGCTCCACGTGCAACCCCTCTCGGACCAGTCAGTGTTCGTATTGTCGGCRATCGACGGTGTGCTGCACGAGGCGCTGGTGGCCGCCTGCCTGACAGCCACAATGATCCTGCTGTTCCTGGGTAGCTGGCGCGCCACGCTGATCATTGCCATCACGATTCCGCTATCGGTACTGGCAGCACTCATCGCCCTGGCGGCGCTGGGGCAGACCTTGAACATCATGACSCTGGGCGGGCTCGCGCTTGCCGTGGGCGTACTCGTAGATGACGCCACCGTGGCAATCGAAAATATTGCCCATCATCGCGAGACAGGCAAGCCACTCGAGCAGGCCATCCTTGACGGTTCGGGAGAAATCGCACTGCCCACGCTGGTGTCCACGATGTGCATCTGCATCGTGTTCCTGCCGATGTTCCTACTCAGCGGCGTCGCTCGCTACCTGTTCGTGCCCCTGGCCGAATCAGTGGTGTTTGCGATGATGGCCTCCTACTTCCTTTCCCGCACGCTCATTCCCACGCTGGCGCACTATCTACTGCGCGGCGAAAATGCGCAGCAGCCCAAGGGCGGACGCCTGGCCAGCTGGTTCAGCGCGGTTCATACGAGATTTGACGCGAGATTCGAACGGGTGAGGCTTTCGTATTCGCGCCTGCTGCGCGCTGCGCTGGCAGCGCCACGCCGTACCGTTTCGTTCTTCGCGCTAGTTTTTTTGGTGTCGATGACGCTTGTGCCGTTCCTGGGCCAGGATTTCTTTCCCACCATCGAAGGCAGCGAGATCCGACTGCATATGCGGGTACGCACCGGCACGCGCATCGAGGAAACGGCGCGTATCGTAGATGAAGTGGAAAATGAGGTCCGCCTGGTCATCGGACCCACCCACGTGGCCGGCATCGTCGACGACATTGGCCTGCCCGTCAGCGGCATTAACCTGACCTACGATTCTGCGCTGCCGATTGGCACCGGCGACGCGGAGATCCTGGTGTCGCTGAAGCCCGATGCCGGCCGTTCTGGCGCGCTGGTCGAACAGCTCGACGCGGCCCTGCGGAAGAACTTTCCCGGGGTCAGCTTTTCGTTTCTGCCGGCCGACATGGTCAGCCAGATCCTCAATTTCGGCCTGCCTGCGCCTATCGACATCCAAATAGTCGGGAAAGACCTGGAAGGCAACCGCAAAGTGGCCGATCAACTGATGCGCAGCCTGGCAGGCGTGCCCGGACTGACCGACCTGCACCTCCAACAGCCGAGCGACCAGCCTGCCCTGAGTCTCAATGTTGACCGCACACGTGCCCTGCAGGCGGGGCTGTCCCAACGCGAAGTGGCGCAGAACCTGCTGATCTCCCTGTCCGGCAGCAGCCAAACAGCGCCCAACTTCTGGCTTGACCCCAAGAACGGCGTCAGTTATCAGGTGGCCGTATCGGTGCCGCAGTATGCAATGGACTCGCTGCAAACGCTGTCGAGCATTCCACTTGGCCTGGGCGCTGACACTGTGCAGCAAGGTGGCGCTGGGCAGCTTGGCCAGTTCGGCACCATCACGCGCTCCAGTCAGCAAGGTGTGGTTTCGCATTACAACGTGCAACCAGTACTCGATCTGTTCGCTGCGGTACGGGGTCGCGACTTGGGTTCGGTGGCCAGCGATGTGCAGCGTATCGTCAGCAAGGCGCACGATCAGTTGCCGGCTGGCTCAGACATCGTTGTCCGCGGCCAGGTGCAGACAATGCATGCATCGTTTGCAGGCCTGCTGRCCGGCCTGGCTGCTGCCATCGTGCTGGTCTACCTGTTGATGGTCGTGAACTTCCAGTCGTGGCTCGATCCACTTGCCATCGTTGGCGCACTTCCCGTAGCRCTCTCTGGCATGGCATGGATGTTATTTGCGACCGATACCACCATCAGTGTTCCCGCGCTCACGGGGGCCATCATCTGCGTTGGCATCGCGACGGCTAACAGCATCCTCGTGATAAGCCACGCGCGCGAAGGGATGGCAGGCGGAAGATCTGCCGTGGATGCAGCATGGGAAGCTGGCTTCAGCCGCTTCCGCCCTGTGGCGATGACGGCGCTGGCCATGCTGTTCGGCATGGTGCCGATGGCTTTGGCGACAAGTGGTGCGGGCGCGCAGAATGCGCCGCTCGGTCGCACCGTGATYGGCGGCCTGGCATTTGGCACAACCGCAACGCTGGTACTCGTGCCAGTGTTCTTTGCCACCCTGCATGACTGGATGGCGGGCCGCACCCGAGTCGACGACTCCGCCACGCTTCGAGAAGACCTGGCATGACACATAGCAAACCTCGTACTACGGCCTCGGCGCCACGTAGCCGGTCACGCCTCGCCATACTGGCGGTATCGGGSCTTTGCGTCGCARCRGCCCTTACTGCCGGGATCTTCCCACGCTGGCACAGCTTTGGCGCTTTGCAGTTGCGCGCCAAAAGCGCGGAAATTCCTGTCGTCAGTGTGGTGTCCCCCCGAAATGCTGCAGCCGTGCGCGATATYACCCTGCCAGCCGATGTCCAGGCCTACGACGATGCCGCCATCCATGCGCGCGTCAACGGCTATCTGCGGCGCTGGTACGCSGACATCGGCACCTCGGTGAAGGCTGGCCAGTTGCTAGCGGAGATTGATGCGCCCGAGGTATCCGACCAGTTGCGCCAGGCTCGCGCCGACGAAGCAACAGCGGCCGCCAACTACCAGCTGGCCAGCACCACGGCCAAGCGCTGGCAGGACCTGCAGGCGACTAACTCCGTCGCGCAGCAGGAAACCGACCAGAAAGTCGCCGACATGCATGCCAAGGCGGCCTTGCTGGCCGCGGCACGCTCAAATACTTCGCGGCTGGCACAACTGGCCAGCTACATGCAGATCCGCGCGCCGTTTGATGGCGTGATTACCGCACGCAATGTCGATACGGGGGCGCTGATTGACGCGGGTAGCGCACCGAGCCAGGACCGCGAACTATTCCATATCTCGGCCGGCACGCGGCTGCGCGTCTATGCTCAGGTCCCCCAGGATGTCAGCGCGGCAACGGTGCCGGGCACGCGCGCTTGGCTGACTTTGCCGCAAGCGCCGGGACAACGCTACCCCGCCACCGTTACGCGCACGGCCGGTGCGATCAACCCCATCACGCGCAGCCTGCGCGTGGAGCTTGACGTCGACAGCCAGGACGGCCATATCCTGCCCGGCACCTACGCCCAGGTGCATCTGGAAGTGGGCAGCGCCCATGCGGGCCTGGATCTGCCAGCCAATACGTTGATGTTTCCCGCCAGTGGCCCTGCGGTGGCCGTTGTGGATGCTGAAAACAAGCTGACGATTCGTCAGGTCGCACTCGGTCGAGATTTCGGTTCGCATGTGGAGGTACTAAGTGGCGTGCAGGAGAACGACCGGGTCGTCGTCAACCCCGGCGACGGCATCGTCTCCGGCATGCCCGTGCGCGTGGCCGCCCCCGCCAAGGGGGACGCGGCATGAGCGGCGACCGGAAGATGAAGCGGGACACGAAGCGCACCACCAGGCCTTCCATCAGGCACACCGCCGTCGTGCTGGCCTGCGCCTGGCTGGCCGGATGCGCCACCGAGCCGTACCAAGTGCCGGCGATGCCGCTGCCGGCCACCTATCAGGAAGCCGAGGCTGTCCAGCACCAGGACGCCATCGCGTCGGACTGGTGGCGCGCCTACGATGACGCCACACTCGACGCCCTACTGGCACGCATTGACGTCTCGAACCAGAGCCTGCTCAAGTCCATGGCCCTGCTGCGCGATGCGCGCGCGCAGGTGGCTGCCGCCCGCGCCGACTACTTCCCCACCGTCGGCGCCGCCGCCAGCGTCACGAGTACACACCTGTCAGCCAACGTGCTGGGCCATTCGCTGGCCGGCAGGACCACGCCCGATCACCTGATTGGTCTCGGTGCCACCTGGGAACCKGACCTGTTCGGCCGCATCGGCAACAACGTCGACGCCGCGAAGGCCCGCCTGCAGGCCAGCGCCGACGATGTGGCCGCCGTCCGCCTGAGCCTGTTGGCGGAAGCCGCCATCGACTACTTCGGCATCCGATCGCTCGACCGCGAGGCGGCGCTGCTGCAGCAGACCGTGGACGCCTACGCATCGGTGCTGCAACTGGTGACCAACCGCTACCTGGGCGGCATTGCGGCGGAAAGCGATGTCGCCCAGGCGAAGGCGCGCGTGGAAGGCACGCGCGCCCAGCTGACCGACCTGCAACTGGCGCGTACGCAGCTGATGCATGCACTGGCCACGCTACTGGGCGAGCCGGCGAGCACCTTTACCCTGCCGGTGGCCACGTCGAATCCGGGTGAGACCAGCATCGCCCTGCCCGCCACGCCGGCGGCCGTGCCGGCCACACTGCTCCAACGCCGTCCGGACATCGCAGCGGCGGAGCGCCGGGTGGCCGCCGCCAACGCGCAGATCGGCGTGGCACGCGCGGCCTTCTTCCCGACGCTGATGCTGAACCTGAACGGCGGACTGGAAAGTTCCGGCCTGGCGGGATGGCTGACGGCGCCGAGCCGCTTCTGGGCCGTCGGCCCGTCACTGGCCGCGACGATCTTCGATGGCGGCAAGCGCCAGGCCGGCGTGGACAGCGCCCGCACCCAGTTCGACGCCAGCGCGGCGGATTACCGCCAGACCGTGCTCAATGCCGTGCAGGATGTGGAAGACAACTACGCGGCACTGCGGTTGCTCGACGAGGAAGCCGCCAGCCAGCGGGCCGCCGTCACGGCATCCGACCGCGCCTTGCAGCAGGCCACCGAGCGTTACCGCAAGGGCGCCTCCGCCTACCTGGACGTCAACGTGGCGCAGGCCACCGCCCTGACCGACGCCCGCGCATTGGAAGCCGTGCACCGGCGCCAGCTGACGGCCAGCGTCTCGCTGTTCCGGGCGCTGGGTGGGGGATGGGATAGAAAGGATGGGAAGACGGGCGAGCCCGCCGAGGCAAGCACGCCGGCCTCAGACTGAGGCTGATGCTCTGTTGGCGCTGCCCSGACGCCCATGCCCCGCTTCAAGCCGATGATGCCCAGCGCCTCGGCGAGCGGCGGGCGTCACCGGGGTCGACGTGCATATACGACACCTCCGCCGGCCGCGCACAATGGCCCTACGCCCGCGGGCCGTATTCTCAAGTCTCACTCACTCCTCAGGAAGACAGAYATGCGCTACATCATTACCCAAGACGGCACCCGCCTGTTCGCGGGGCCGGCGCCATGCTGATCGGCGCTTGAACCGCAGATCCATCGCAGTCCCACTGGAGAATCTCCATGCGTTCGACCCTGTTCCGCTCCGTTCTAGCCGCCACCTGCCTGCTCGGTACCGTGGCCGCCCATGCCACCGACCCAGCCACCAGCCCGTTTGCCGCCGATCGCTACGACTACAGCGTGCTGCCATCCGCCAGCGCTGTGGCCAAAGCACCGGCACCGGTCCGATGCCATGACSGCAAGGCGGCCTGCCATCCGAAGCACTAGGCGCCCTGCCGCGCGTCACGCGCGGTGGCGTGTTCCGGATGCGGCTGGCAAGAAGGGGGCCGCCCCTATACCTTCGTTTAACGCGACACCACCTACGCGACTATTGTGGCCATCCGCACCGGGCTCCTAGCATTCCAGTCAACATCGATTGCTTCCACGGGAGCCGACCATGACAMGCCRAATAACCTGGATGCAGCGCCTCGCCGTTGCCYCCGACCACATCCCCGCACCGGCGCCCCCAACGCACCCTGACATCGCGGAGGCCCTCGTGAGCGAACAGGAAAGCCTGCTGCTGATGTATGGCTGGATTGTCCTTGCCGTCCTGAATCTGATTTTGATTACCGTCGCGTTCCTCCAGTACGCCGACTGAGCGCCCGGCACACCGACCGCATTCGTCCCTGGGTTTTCTCGCCTAGGCAATTTGTAGAGCCACTTCATCCTTTGGTTTGCCTGCGGCATTCCGGGCCTCCGGCATGTCGTGCGAAAACGAAACTGGCTCCGCAAGACGCAATTGCCGCAATCCTTCCTCCTTTACGCTCGGGCCATCACAAGGCATCGAACTCTTTAAGGCAGGAGACCCCGTCATGGCCTTCAAATCAAAGCCCCGCATCGAACCCTATGCCCACGCCGCCGCCGGCTGGGGCGCGCTGAAGTATGTCGCCATCAACCTCATCAAGGAACGCGTGCCGGGCCGTGACTACGCGATGCTGTTCCGCCAGAACCAGCCAGACGGCTTTGACTGCCCAGGCTGCGCCTGGCCTGACCGCGAACACGCATCGACGTTCGAGTTCTGTGAGAACGGCGTCAAGGCCGTGGCAGCTGAATCTACCGGCAAGCGCGTGACGGCCGAATTCCTCGCGCATCACACGGTGGAATCGCTGATGCGAGAGACCGACTACGAGCTGGAGCAGCATGGCCGTCTGACCGRGCCTGTGGTCTATGACGCAACGTCAGATACGTATCGCCCGATCAGTTGGCAGAATGCCTTTTCCCTTATTGGTACCCGGCTGCGCGCCATCCCCGACCCGAATCAGGCTGCTTTCTACACGTCCGGGCGCGCGAGCAACGAGGCCGCCTTCATGTATCAGCTGTTTGCACGGATGCTGGGCACCAACAATTTTCCGGACTGCTCGAACATGTGCCACGAAGCCACCAGTCGTGGCATGCCGCACACCGTAGGCGTCGGAAAGGGCACAGTCACGCTGGATGATTTCGAGACCTGCGACACGATCCTGCTGTTTGGCCAGAATCCCGCCACAAACCATCCGCGCATGCTCTCCGAACTACGCGACTGCGCCAAGCGGGGCGCCACGCTGGTATCAATTAACCCGCTGCGCGAACGTGGGCTTGAGCGCTTCACCAGCCCGCAGAGCCCGGTCGAAATGCTGACAATGTCAGAGACGAAGATCTGCTCGGTGTTCGTGCGTCCGACACTTGGCGGCGACTACGCGCTGATCAAGGGGGTGGCGAAGCGCGTGCTGGAACTGGACGACGAAGCGTTGACCAATGGAACGGCTCGCGTACTGGACACGGCTTTCATTGCTGAGCACACGCACGGCTTCGCGCCWTTCGCGGCCGACCTGCGCGCCGAATCGTGGCCCATCATCGAGCGCGAATCTGGCGTACCGCGCGAAGAGATCGAGGGTCTGGCCACCATCTATGTCCGGGGCGAGCGCGTGATCTGTACCTGGGGCATGGGTCTGACTCAGCACAAGCACTCGGTACAGACGATCCAGATGCTGACCAACCTGATGATGCTGCGTGGCAATATCGGGCGCGAAGGCGCGGGCCTGTGCCCCGTTCGCGGCCACTCCAATGTGCAGGGGAACCGGACGGTCGGCATCGAGGAGCAGCCGACCGGGGCCTTCCTCGACAAGCTCGGCGCAGCCTTCGGCTTTAATCCGCCGCGCGAACACGGCTACGACGTTGTGGAGAGCATCGAGGCGATGCTGCGGGGAGACGTGAAGGTCTTTATCGCATTGGGCGGGAATTTTGCATCGGCTACACCTGATACCGAGCGCACCTGGGACGCCCTGCGCGCATGCGACCTGACGGTGCATATCGCCACCAAGCTTAACCGCAGCCACCTTATCCATGGAAAAGAGGCGTTGATCCTGCCGACACTGGGGCGCACTGAGATTGACCTGCAGGACGGCGCTCCGCAAGGCGTGACCGTGGAAGACTCAGTCTCGCAGGTCCACATCTCCTTTGGCATGAACAAGCCCGCATCACCCGACCTGATGTCCGAAACTGCCATCATTGCCAACTTGGGCCATGCAACGCTGGGCAGCGAGRCGGTCGACTGGCTCTGGTACGCACAGGACTACGCCCGCATTCGGGACAAGATCGCGGAAGTCATCGACGGCTTCGAGCACTACAACGCCCGCATCGCCATGCGCGGTGGTTTTCATCTGTATGTTCCCGCGCGCGAGCGGCAATGGCACACGCCCTCCGGCAGGGCGGAGTTCATTGTCAACGCACTGACTCCGGACACACCGATTGCCCAGGCCCGCGCCCGCTATGGCGAGCGGTTGATGACGCTGATGACCACGCGTTCTCATGACCAGTACAACACGACGATCTATGCGCTGGACGACCGCTATCGCGGCGTCTTCGGGCAGCGGCGCGTGGTCTTCATCCATGCGGCGGACCTGGAAATGCTGGGCCTGCGCGACGGCGACTGGGTCGACATGACCACGGTATGGCACGACGATGTCGAGCGGCGTGCCGACGGATTCCGACTGGTGGCGTACGACATTCCGCGCGGATGCATCGCCGCCTACTATCCGGAAACCAACCCGCTGGTACCGTTGGACAGCGTGGGGGACGTCTGCAATACCCCAACCTCAAAATCCATTCCAGTGCTGTTGCACCCGACGGCCTCCCCTGCCTCGAAGAAGGCATAGCCATGCGATTTGAAAACGCCTGACATGCTCCGAAAATCCCCCACCTGCGCGACCTTCTACGATAGGCCCAGGCGTGAACGAGATCATTCTCCTGATTGCGCTTCACGTCGATCCATCCCAACGAAGCTTCCAGGAGCCAGCATGAAACGCCTGATTCTTTCCCTCGCTATCGTCACCCTTTCCGCCCCGCTCATCGCCTCTGCTGCCACTGACGAAGTCAAGACCGTGAAGCCGTTCAAGATGACTTGCGAGGAGTTCCTCTCGGTCAGCGAAACCTACAAGCCGGCGGTGGTCTACTGGATCGCCAGCGTAGACAAGCTGGGCGTGCGCGAGAACGACCAGATCGTCGTTGACACGCCGCGCACGGTCGCTCACGTGGTTGACGAATGCCGGAAAGCACCCACCAAGAAGCTCTCGGACAAGGTGCGAACGTCGCTGGATAACCAGACGCTGAAGATCAACTACAACGGCGCCTGATGGCTTCTTGCCCGACATGGCGGCGATGCCTGGCGGGCCCTCCAACACCGTCCCTTGGGCGCTTCTGACGCGCGTGAGACTTCCCTATCCATGCAAAGGAAAAATCATGACTGACTTGTCCAGACGAAAGGTAATGATCGGTACGGCAACCGCGGCGTTTGCAGCCGCCGCTGCGTCAGCTCATGCCGCTTCATTCGGCAATCCAGACCGTCCGCCTGAAGGGGCGATCAACGCGCGCAACCGGCAGGGCCTCACCGATCCCGGCCCGCGGGACGATATGCTGGCACGGCAGTTCCCGTCCGCCCAGGACGCGCCGGCCACCGATGTCAACGGCATGCCGCAGTTTTGGTCGTCGTTCAACAATGCGCACAAGCGTATCCAGAACGGCGGCTGGGCACGCGAAGTCACGCAGGAGGATTTTGCCATCTCCAAGGACATCTCCGGCGTGAACATGCGGCTTTCGGCGGGCGGCATTCGCGAGATGCACTGGCATCAGCAGGCCGAATGGGCCATCATGCTCGACGGCAAATGCCGCATCACGACACTTGATGAAGAAGGCCGTTCATCGGTGCAGGACGTCAAAGCAGGCGACCTCTGGTACTTCCCGCCAGGGCTGCCGCATTCGCTGCAGGGAGCAGGCACCACCGGCGCGGAATTTCTGATTGCGTTCGATAGCGGCATGGCGTCCGAATTCAACACGCTGCTGGTAACGGACTGGCTCGCTCACACGCCGCCTGAAGTGCTGGCTGCTAATTTCGGCGTTCCGGTGGAATCGCTCAAGGATATTCCCGTCGACAACCTCTGGATCTTCCAAGGCAAGGAGCCGGGACCACTCGCGGCAGCACAACGTGCTTCCGCCTCGAAGAAAGGTCCACCCGCACTTCCGGTAACGTTTTCGCTGGCAGGGTCCACGCCGGTGCGCAAGACGCGCAGCGGCTATGTACAGATTGCGGACAGCCGCAACTTCAAAATCTCGCAGAATGTGGCCGCGGCGCTGGTCACGGTAGTGCCGGGCGGTCTGCGCGAGCTGCACTGGCACCCGAACGCCGACGAATGGCAGTACTACATCAAGGGCAAAGGGCGCATGACTGTCTTCGATACGGGTCCCAAGGCGATGACCGCCGACTTCAACGCGGGTGATATCGGCTACGTGAAGAAGGGGCTCGGTCACTATGTGCAGAATGTCGGCAACACGGACCTGATCATGGTCGAGGTCTTCAAGGCTGACCACTTTGCGGAGGTGGCGCTGTCCGACTGGCTCACGCATACACCGCCTGAGATGGTCATGCAAACGTTGAACATCAGCGCGGAAACGCTGGCGCAGTTCCCGCGTGACCGCCCCGACATCGTGCCGGAATGACCCGCTTCTTCTTCGCCGCTATCTGACTGAGGATGCTCGACKTCAGTCAGATAGCGTAGCGCCTTCAATAATGCTCGGACGTGACGTCAACCTTGCCTTTGAAGACCGTGTAGCCGCACAGGGTGTAAGCCAGCATCAATGGGAAGACAAAGAGACCAGCCCCCCAGAACATGAACGACAGGCTCGACATCGGCGCAGCAGCCTCATTGATCGTGATGCTGAACGGCACGATGTACGGCCAGAACGAGACGGCGAACATCCCATATGCCACCACGAACAAGGCTGCGGACGCCAGGAATACCGAAGTATCCATCGCCCTTCTTGCCCCATGCCAGACAATCAACACGGCGATCAACCCAACGAACGGTACAAGGAACAGCACTGGACGCTCCGTCCATCGCGCCATGACCGCAAAWTTGGCGTACAACGCGTGGAAGAAGAGTGCGATGAGCAAGACGAGTACGACGACAAGCAAGCGAGGAATCGCCCTGAATGCGGCATCGCGCGTCTCTCCCTCGCACTTCTTCGCCAGCCACCCCGCTCCGAGCAACATGTAGCCGAAGCAAAGCGCAATGCCGGCGACTACGGAGAACGGGCTGAGCCAGCTCATATCGTTGCCCATGAATCGCCCATTTTCGATGGGCAGACCCTCTGCCAACGCGCCAATCATCGCGCCTTGCATAAACGTTGCCACGAGAGATCCAACGACTAAGCCGCAATCCCACACCGGCTTGGAACGATGCGCATGGACACGGAACTCGAACGAAACGCCGCGGAAGATCAAGCCCGCCAGCATGACGCAGACGGGAATGTAGAAGGCACCGAGCAACGTCGAATAGACGATTGGGAATGCGCCCCAAAGCACAACGCCCGCCACGATCAGCCACGTCTCGTTACCATCCCAAATCGGCGCGATTGAAGCCAGCATCGACTTTCTTCGTGCTTCATTCCGAGTCGTGCCAAACAACATGCCGACACCGAGGTCAAGACCATCGAGCAGCACATAGACGAGCATACTGATGGCCAGGATTGCGGACCAGTACGTAATCATGGTTGCCTCACAGAGTAGTCAGTTCATCAATCACGAAACGATTCCGCCGCAGCGACTGCCAACGGTCTGTTGGACGTTCCCGATGGCTCGCGGTCCTGGTCGATCGAAGCGGGACCATTGCGGAGTAGCTTGTAGACGTAATACGTGCCGAACGAGAAGACAATCAAGTACGTCACAACGAAGACAAACAGTGAAGCGCCCGCCGCGCGAGCCGTCAGCGTCGGCGTCAGTGCGTCTGCTGTGCGCAGCACCCCCCATACGGTCCAGGGCTGTCGCCCAACTTCTGCTGCGAACCATCCCGTCAGAATCGCCACGAACGGCAAGGGAAACGAAAGATAGGTTGCCCACAGGAGCGTCTTCTTTTCCTCGATGCTGTTTCTGAAGGAGAACCAGCTACCGAGCCACGCAATAAGCAGCATCGCAATCCCACAGCCGACCATCACACGAAATGCGAGAAACGGAATCAATACCGGTGGCCGCTGCTCCTTTGGAAAACTCGTGAGCCCCACCTCCTTCGAATCGGTGGTCATGGTCGCAATCAGGCTTCCGAGAATCGGAATCGATACTTCGTAGTGATTCGTTTCCTTTTCTTCGTCCGGCCATCCAATGAGCACCTCTGCCGCAGGCTGCTCGTCATGCCAACGCCCCTCAATTGCAGCGAATTTTGCCGGCTGGTCGTCGTGTACATAGTCACCGACCAGGTGCCCGAACACAAGTTGCGCTGGTATGAGAACCGTGGCCAGCGCCAGGCCCATCCGTAGCATCACCTTCGCTTCCGGCTCACAGAGTTTGCGCAGCGTGTACCAGGCACCAGTCGCAGCGACACAGAACGCGCCAGTCAGGTACGACGCCAACAACATATGAGGAAAGCGCACCCAAACGACCGGACTGAAGATGATCTCGGCCCAATCCGTCGGGACAAAGCGAGCATCTATAAAATCGTAGCCAACCGGGTGTTGCATCCAACTGTTGTTGACCATGATCCAGAAGGCTGAGAACGTCGTCCCGAGCGCAACCATCGCTACCGAGAACAAGTAGAAGCCTGGCTTGACCCTGGATCGCCCGAACAGCAGCACCCCGAAGAACGACGCTTCGAGCATGAATGCGGTGAAAGTCTCATACGTCAGCAACGGACCTTGCACGGGTCCGGAGAGGCGCGACAGTTCACTCCAGTTCGTTCCGAACTCGAATCCCAGCACGACACCTGAAACTACGCCAACGCCAAAGGCAACGGCGAAGATCTTCAGCCAGAAATCGAACACGCGTCGATAGACTTCCTTCCGCGTGAACTGATACATACCCTCGAGGAGCGTCAACCAAGCGGCCAGCCCGATCGTGAGCGAAGGGAAGATGATGTGAAACGACACCGTGAACGCAAACTGAATGCGCGAGAGCATGAGTGCGCTGACTTCCATGGAGCACCTTTACCTGGATCATTTCGCTTGTGAAATGATTTTCGCCAAAAGCGAGGTAGCGCCGTTGCAAAGGAAACCGCCCCTTTCGATAGCGCACGACGAAGCGACTGGGCCCATAGGCGCCAGTTATGCGTGCCGCTTCAATTGGAGGATGCCATCGACGAGCGCTATAAGCCCGCCGAGGGACGGAAAGCGCCAGGAAGACCGCCGGCTAACCCGGATGGATTCAAGCAGGTTCCGCGGCGGCGCTTTCCGAYTTKCCAACGCTAATTTATCGGGGCACTCGCCACGGCCGGTGCATCCTGCCAGCCCCCGCCCAGCGCCACGAACAGGTTGATCTGGTCCATGGCGATCTGCGCGTCCGAGGCGGCAAGCGCGGCGTCGTTGTTAGCCAGCGTGCGGTCCGCGTCCAGGCTCTGCAGGTACGGCGAGCGTCCCGCCTGATACAGGAGCCGGTTGTGCCGGGCGGCCTCATCGGCCTTGTCGCGTGCGTCGCGCAGCGCCTGGTTTCGCTCGAGTTCGTGCGTGTAGCTGGACAGCGCGCTTTGCGTCTCGCGCAGCGCGCGCAGCACCACGCCGTCGAAGTGGGCCAGCGCACCCTCTGCACCGGCTTCCATGTTGTGGATGCGGGCGCGCGTGCCGCTGGTCGGAATCGTCCACGAAATCGCCGGGCCCCAGCCCCAGTGCGCGGTCGGCGCCTGGCCCAGGTGATCGAGAATGCCGGTGAAGCCCGCCGAGGCGCCGATGCGGATCTGCGGATAGAGGTCCGCCGTCGCCACGCCGATCTTGGCCGTCGCCGAGGCCAGTTCACGCTCGGCCTGACGGACGTCCGGGCGGCGCTTGAGCAGCGCAGCGCCATCGCCAACCGGCAGGGCCTGACGCAGCATGGGCACGTGCTCGCATGCCACGCTCGACATGTCCAGCGCGGTGGGCGGCTTGCCCAGCATCACGGCCAGCCGGTAGGCAGCGCCTTCCTGTTCGGCGCGGTACTTGGGCAGCACGGCGCGCAGCGAATCGGCCTGCGCCTGCGCGCGCAGCACGTCGGTCGGCATGCCACGTCCGGCATCGACCATCTTCTGGGCGAGCTGTGCGCCGCGCACCTGGAGGTCGAGCTGATGTTGCGCCACGTGCAGTTCATGCGTGGCGGTGCAGCCCTGCATATAGGCACGCACCGTTTCCGCCACCACGCCCACGCGGGCCTGGTCCAGCGCGGCCTGGCTGGCCTGTGCGCCGGCCAGCGCGGCTTCGTCGGCGCGGGTGAGCTTGCCCCAGAAGTCGATCAGGTACGACACGTCGAAGCCGATGTCGCCGAAGTTCATCGCCGGGATCTTTTCTTCCTTCAGCAGCGGCTCGCCGGCAATCTGGCCGCGCTCGGCGCTGGCGCGGAACTTGGCCTCGGGGAAGTTCTCGGCTTCCACCTCGTGATAGACGGCGATGGCGCGCTTCAGGTTGGCGGCGGCCACGCGCAGGTCGGTGTTGGCGACGAGCGCCTGCTTCACCAGCCCTTCGATCTTCGGGTCGTCGTAAAGCTTCCACCAGTCGTTGGGCACGTCGCCGATCGACACCGCCGGGTTGTCCGCGCCCTGGAACGGGCCGTTGGCGGTGGTGGCGTTGACCACGGCATCGCCGGGCACCTTGTGGTCGGGGCCGACGGTCATGCAGGCTGCCAGCGCGAGCGGGAGCATCCCCGCCAGCACGGCACGGCTTAAGCGACTCACTGCGCTGTTCACTGCGTACCCCCTCCGGTCACCGAGACCGTGGCKGTACGTCCGGCCACCAGCCGCACGTCGGCAGGCATCTGGTCGAACTGGATCCGCACCGGCACGCGCTGCGCCAGCCGCACCCAGTTGAACGTCGGGTTGATGTTTGGCAGCAGGCTGTTGCTGCTGGTGCGGTCACGGTCCTCGATACCGGCGGCGATGCTTTGCACATGGCCGTGCAGCACGCCCTTCTCGCCCATGATGCGGATGTCCACCGGGCTGCCGATATGGATGCCGTGCAGCTTGGTTTCCTCGAAGTAGCCTTCCACATGGAACGACCGGGCATCGACCATCGACAGCACGGGCTTGCCGGTGCTGACGTAGTCGCCCAGGCGCGGCAGGCGGTCGTTGACGTAGCCTTCCACGGGGCTCACCACGCGCGTGCGCTCCAGGTTCAGCTTGGCCACGTCCACGGCGGCTTCGGCCTGTGCCAGCGTGGCTTCGCCCTGCTGCACCCTGGCCAGGCCTTCCTCCACGACCTCGCGCGACACCACCTCGGCCAGCTTCTGGCTGCGGTTCGCCTCGCGGCGGWACTGCGCCAGGCTGGCGCGCATCGCGGCGGCGGTGGCCTGGGCCTGACGCAGCGCCAGCGTGTAGCGTTCATGATCGATCTCGAACAGCAGGTCGCCGGCCTTCACGCGCTGGTTGTCCTTGACGGCGATGCGCGTGACCAGCCCCGAGACATCGGGCGCCACCTGCACCACCTCGGCGCGGATATGCCCGTCGCGCGTCCACGGCGCCACGGTGTAGTAATCCCACAGATGCTTGACGACAACCGCGCCGACAGCGGTGACGGCCAGCGTCAGCACGACTGGCCCGAGCGAAGAGAGTTTGAATTTCATGATTGGAACCACGGCACCACGGCAACCACCCCACCCAGGACGATCGCGTACAGCGCCAGATTGAACAGAGAACGGTGCCACACGAGCTTGTAGAACCCCAGGCGCGTCAGCACTGCACGCGCGCCACTCGTGATCGCAAAGGCGGCCAGCATCCACACCAGCAGGCTGGGGATGAACACGCCATAAAGACTGAATTCGCCGGGCATCAGGCGCCTCCGGTAACAGGGGCCGGCACCACGGCCGGCGGGAACAGGGCCACTTGCATCTCCACCAGGGCAGCCAGCGCGATGCGCGACTGCACCTTCTGCTGCGCGTTAGCCAGCCGCGTGTGCAGCGCCGGCGGCGGTCCGTTCAGCTTGCCGTCCAGCCGTGCCTGGTAGTAGCCGGCCACGCTGCGCAGCACGCGCTTGACCGCATGCTGCTCGGGCGCTGACAGGGTGGGCATCTCGCGCTGGAGTGCCAGCGTGGTCAGCTCCACGCGCACCTCGCTGAAGCCATCGGGCGATACCTCGCTCTCGCTGGCGGCCAGCCGGGGCACCAGTTGCGCCAGCCGGTCCAGCATGCGCGCGCGCAGCCGGGTGTGTTCTTCGGGGCGGGTGCCCACCGCGTTGTCGGCGATATCGCCCCAGCTTGACCGCACCAGCCGGCGCGTGGCGGCCGCCGTGCCGAACGGCCGCATCACCAGCGTCCAGACCAGCGCGAAGGCGATACCGGCGATGCCGGCGATATTGCTGTTGAAGAAGGTATGGAAGTCCGCGCTGTAGGCGCCCGAGATGCCGATGTCGTTGGCCGTGACCACTGCCAGCGGCATGCCGATCATCGCCAGGCGCGGCTGCGCCACCAGCAGGCCGATGATCAGGTACGGCACGGCGAACATCAGCACCAGCATCTCGAAGTCATGCGCCACGGGCAGCACGGCGAACAGGAACACCATCGAGATCACCATGCACACCACGTTCCAGTTGAAGAACGACTGGATCATCGGCGCGGGTTCATCAAGGGCGGCGAAGAAGCAGCACGACACCGCGCCCAGCGCCACGGCGCCGGCGCCATCGGCCCAGCCCATGTGGATCCAGAGCATGCCCATGGCGAAGATCGACAGGGCCACCGTGACGGTGGAAAACAGCAGCAGGCCGTGGTCGTAGTGGCGCGTCTGGCCGACGTCCCAACGCCGGAACTCAGGCATCCAGCCGCCACGCACGTCGCGTTCGCCGATGCGCCGGCACAGGGACACGCAGTCGCGCCACAGCGCCACCATCTGTTGCAGGCGGTCTTCGGCGGCAGTGACCAGCGCGGCATCCCAGCCGGGTTCGAGCGGCGTACCGGTCAGCTCGGGCGGCGCGTCTACCGCYCCGCCCTGTATCCATGCGCGGACCGCGCGCATCTGGGTCCGCAGCSCGTCCGGCAAGCCGCCGGCGGCCTGGAGCGATTCCACGATCGCCGCCAGCGAGGACATCACCGGCAGCAGCATCGTCATGCGCCCACGCAGTTCGCGCGCGGCGCGCACCCGGGCGATGCTTTCGGTGTCGTAGCCAAGCTGGCTGATGAGTTGATCGAGGGCCAGGATATCGGCGGCCAGACGGTGACGGCTCTGGTGGCGCGTGACCTGCATGCCGGGGCTGGGCGAGAGCATGTCGCCGGCCCAGAGCGCGGCGTCGGCCATCCACTGGCGCGACTTGTCGCGCAGCACGTCCGCCACGCTCGCCGGGAACACCACGGCGCCGACCACGGCCGCGCACAGAATGCCCAGGCTGATTTCCTCGGCCCGGGCAATGGCGATATCGAAGATGGCGGCGGGATTGTCGACCGCCGGCAGCGCCACCAGCGGCAGCGTGTAGGCGGCGAGCATGAAGACGTAGCTACGGGGGGTGCGGTGCAGCAGCGCGATGTAGAGCAGGCAGCCGGTCCAGAGCGCCACCGCGCCCATCAACAGCGGCGGCGAGTTGACCAGCGAGGGCACCATCGCCACACCGGCTGCGGCGCCCAGCAGCGTGCCGAGCACGCGGTACAGCGCCTTGGAACGCGTGGCGCCGGTCAGCGGATGCGCCACCACGTAGACGGACGCCATCGCCCAATACGGCCGCGGCAGGCCCATGTACATCGCGATCCAGAGCGCCAGCATGGCGGCGGCGAACGCCTTGAACGAGAAAACCCAGTCCCTTGCGGATGGCCAACTACCCATGATGCTCAGGGCTCCAGCTTGGCCGCCGCGGAAGCATTTCCTGCGGCCTTGTACAAGGCGTCCAGCACGCGCAGCGTGGCTTCGAGGTCAGTCTCGCTGATCTCGGCGAACACTTCGGCGCGGAGTTGCTTGAGTTCGACTTCGATCTGCTCGGCCATGCGCTCACCGGCATCGGTGAGCGAGAGCACGTTGGCGCGGCGGTCGCTGGGGTCCACCTCGCGGCGGACCAGYCCGGCGGCRCTCAGTTGATCGACCAGACGGACCAGCGTGGCGCCTTCCACGCCCACGTAGTCCGCCAGYGTCACCTGGCGCACCCCACCGCCGAGGCGGCGAATGAAAAGCAGCGGCGCGGCGGCCGCTGCGGAAATCCCGTGTGCCGTGACCGACGCCTGGCTGATCTGGCGCCATTGGCGGCCCGCCAGCATGAGCTGGCCGGTAAAGGCAAAAAGGAGGGCGTCTATCTTTGGCATGGGCCGAATGATAGACGTGAATTAATTAGGATGCAAACTATTTCTTTCCGAACTAGTTCACGTGATCTGGGGAGCGCTTATCCGGCGGTGGCCTTCAGGTTCTCCAGCATGTCGTCGACCATCTCCGAGAGGCCGAACTTCGGCTGCCAGCCCCAGTCGGTACGCGCGGCGCTGTCATCGATCGAATCGGGCCAGCCCCGGGCGATAGCCTGCCGGTAGTCCGGCGCATAGCGCACGGCGAAGTCCGGCACCCGGCGGCGGATCGCCTCGGCAATCTCGGCCGGGGTAAAGCTCATGCCGGCGAGGTTGTAGCTGCCCCGCTCCCGGATCGATTCGCGCGGCGCTTCCATCAGCTCCAGCGTGGCGCGGATCGCGTCGGGCATATACATCATCGGCAGTCGCTCGTCGGACTCCAGAAAGCAGTCGTAGGGCTGGCCGCGCACCGCGTGGTGGAAGATATCGACCGCATAGTCGGTGGTGCCGCCGCCGGGCGGGGTCTTGTGCGAGATCAGCCCCGGATAGCGCACGCTGCGCACATCCACACCATGGTTCTCGAAGTACCACCGGCACCAGCCCTCGCCCGCCTGCTTGGAAATGCCGTAGACCGTGGTCGGCTCCATGACGGTTTTCTGCGGGGTGTCCACGGCGGGCGTGGTGGGGCCGAACGCGGCGATCGAGCTGGGCCAGAACACGCGCTCGATGCCCTGCTGGCGTGCCAGTTCCAGCACGTTCAGCAGTCCGGTCATGTTCAGGTTCCACGCCCACTGCGGCGCCTTCTCGCCCGTGGCGGAGAGCGCGGCGGCCAGCAGGTAGATCTGCGTGATGCCGTGGCGCTCTACCACCGTGGCCAGTTCGCCCCGGTCCGTCACGTTCAGCATTTCATGGGCGATATGCACGTGGCGGCCGGTAGGCACCACGTCCGAGGTGACCACATGCTCGCGCCCGTGCCGCTCGGCCAGCGCCAGCGCGAGTTCGGACCCAAGCTGCCCGTTGGCGCCGATGATCAGGATCTGCGGCTTGCTCACTGCCTGGCTCATCGAATCAGCCCCAGTTCACGGCCGGCCTGCGCGAAGGCGTCCAGCGCGCGTTGCAGCGTGGGTTCATCGTGCACCGCGCTCAGCTGCACGCGGATGCGCGCCTGGCCCTTCGGCACCACAGGGTAGAAGAAGCCCACCACGTAGACGCCCAGCGCCAGCAGCCGCTCGGCAAGCTGCTGGGCTTTCTCCGCATCGTAGACCATGATCGGGACGATCGGATGGTCGCCCGGCTTGATATCGAAGCCYAGCGCGGCAATCCCCTTGCGGAAGAAGGCGGTGTTGCGCTCGAGCCGGTCGCGCAGGTCGGTGCTGGCCTCGAGGATATCCAGCACGGCGATGCTGGCGCCGACGATGGCCGGGGCCACGGTATTCGAGAACAGATACGGACGCGAACGCTGACGCAGCAGTTCCACCACTTCCTTGCGCCCGCTGGTGAAGCCGCCCGAGGCGCCGCCCAGCGCCTTGCCGAGCGTGCCGGTGATGATGTCGATCTTGCCGAACACCCCGCGCGCCTCGTGCGTGCCGCGCCCGCGTGCGCCCATGAAGCCGCTGGCGTGGCATTCGTCGATGCCAAGCAGCGCGCCGTACTCGTCGCAGATCGCACGGATCTCATCGAGACGCGCCACGGTGCCGTCCATCGAGAACACGCCGTCGSTGAACACSAGCTTGAAGCGCGCGCCGTCAGCGTCGGCTTGTTGGAGTTGGACGCGCAGGTCGTCGAGGTCGTTGTGCTGGTAGCGGTAGCGCTTTGCCTTGGAGAGCCGGATGCCGTCGATGATCGACGCATGGTTCAGCGCATCGCTGATCACGGCGTCGTCCGGGCCCAGCAGGGTTTCGAACAGGCCGCCGTTGGCGTCGAAGGCGGAGCCGTAGAGGATGGTGTCCTCGGTGCCGAGGAAGCGGGCCAGCCGCGCCTCCAGCGTCTTGTGCAGGTCCTGCGTGCCGCAGATGAAGCGCACCGAGCTGAGGCCGAAGCCGTGAGTGCGCAAGGCTTCGTGGGCGGCCTCGATCACCTGCGGGTGCGAGGACAGTCCCAGATAGTTGTTGGCGCAGAGGTTGATCACTTCCCGGCCGTCGGCCGTGCGGATGACCGCGCCCTGCGGCGTGGCGATGATGCGCTCGCGCTTGTACAGCCCCGCGTCGCGGATGGCATCCAGTTCCGCACGGATGGATGCATAGAAAGTCTCGGCACTCGACATGGCCCGGCTCCCGGTGGTAGTGTCTCGGTCGTTCGATTCGATAAATCGAACATGTTCTATATAACGAACGGTTCGTGCACTATAACGAACACATGACGATGACGCAACCCTCCCCGCCCAACTCCCCCAAGCCGCCCGTCCAGTCCGATGGGCCACCCGCCGTGGGAGGCGCGCTCCAGGCGCTGCGGCAGGCCCAGCAGTTGTCGCTGGATGACCTGTCGCGCCGCGCCGGTGTCTCCAAGTCTATGCTGTCCCAGATCGAACGAAACCTGACCAATCCGACGGTGGCGGTGCTGTGGCGGCTGGCCAACGCGCTGGGCGTGAACCTGGCGGACTTCCTGGCCAATGGCGCGGCCAGCGCGCCGGCCCCGGCGATTGCCGTGGTGCAGCCGCACGCCATCCCGGCGCTGAAAAGCCCGGACGGGCGCTGCGAGCTGCGCATCCTCGGGCCGATCGACCTGGCGGGGAAATTCGAGTGGTATGAGCTGACGATCCAGCCCGGTGGGGTGCTGGCGTCCGAGCCGCATGACGCGGGCACGCAGGAGCACCTGTCGGTGCTGAGCGGGTCAATGACCGTGCGTGCCGCAGAGGACGAGAAGAAGCTGAAGCATGGCGATACCGCCCGCTATGGCGCGGACGTGGCCCATGCGATCGCCAATCCGGGCAAGAGTGCCGCCACGGCGCTGCTCGTGGTCGTGCACCCCGCCTGATTTGATTTAATCCACGTCCTTCATCCGCTCGCTGGCAAGCAGATTGCGCTTGGTCTCGAGGATGTGCTCCTCGAGCAGCGACGCCACCTTCTCGGCATCGCGCGCCTTGCATGCTTCCAGAATGCGATAGTGGTCCGCCTGCGGGCCTTCCTTGCCGGTGGCCATCGACATCTGCTCGTGCGTGTAGCGGTCCGTGTTCAGGCAGAACTCCTCGATCAGCCGGCGCAGCCGCTTGTTATTAGCGGGCGCGCACAGCGCCAAATGGAAGCGCCGGTTGTACTCGGCCCACTCCGCGAGCGAATCCGACTGCGAGTACGCGTCCAGAATCTCCTGCATCTGCTGGAAGTCCTGCTGAACCATGTTCGGCACGCCGATGCGCGCCGCGTGGCATTCCAGCGCGACACGGATATCGAGCAACTCGCAGATCTGCGTCGCATCCATCCCTGACACCACCGCGCCACGGTTGCGCTGATAGGTGACGAGCCCTTCCGTTTCGAGCTGGCGCAGCGCTTCCCGCACGGGAATGCGACTCGCGTTGAAGCGTTCCGCCAGCGCGTCCTGGCGCAACTGCGCCCCKGCCGGCARCGTGCCTTTCTGAATTTCGTAGCGAAGCTGATCGCGAATGATCTGGGGTAAACCCTTGGTAGGAGCGCTTGCGCGGCCCGTTTGCGTGGACATGGGAGGTGCTGGAGATCGGTATGCGATTCGAGTGAGGCCCCTATTGTGCCTGAATATCCCGACTGCTAAACTGGATCCAATTTATTAATGTTCATATCCAAAGAAGCTCGTAACGTATATGTCTGCAAACAATTCCTATCCAAAATCCATCAATGAAACGGTCCTGAACYACGCCCCGGGCASCGCCGAACGCGTCGCGCTGACGGCAGAACTCGACAAGCAGCAAGCCTTGGTGCGCGAGATCCCGGCCATCGTCGGCGGCGAGCGCATCCTTAGCGGCGACATCACCGACGTGCGCGCCCCGCACGCCCACGCCCGCCGCCTGGGCGAAGTCCATAACGCCGGCGAGACCACCATCCACGCCGCCATCGACGCCGCAGTGGCCGCCCAACGCGACTGGGCCAACGCCACGCTGGCCGAGCGCTCCGCCGTCTTCCTCAAGGCCGCTGACCTGCTGGCCGGCCCGTGGCGCGCCCGCCTGAACGCGGCGACCATGCTCGGCCAGAGCAAGACCGCCTACCAGGCCGAAATCGACTCGGCCTGCGAACTGATCGACTTCCTGCGCTTCAACGTGCAGTTCGCGCACGAACTGACGGCCGGCCAGCCGATTTCGTCGCCGGGCATGCGCAATCACCTCGAATACCGTCCGCTGGAAGGCTTCGTCTACGCCGTCACGCCGTTCAACTTCACGGCCATCGGCGGCAATCTGGCCATCGCCCCGGCGCTGATGGGCAACACCGTGCTGTGGAAGCCGGCCGCCACGGCGTCGCTGTCGAACTTCCTGTTCATGGAGCTGCTCGAGGCCGCCGGTCTGCCKAAGGGGGTCATCAACTTCCTGCCGGGCGACCCGGTGGCGATCAGCGGCGCCGTGCTGGCGCGGCCCGAACTGGCCGGCATTCACTTCACCGGCTCGACGGCCGTGTTCGACACACTGTGGGGCGAAGTCGGCCGCAATGTGTCGCGCTACCGCAGCTATCCGCGTCTGGTCGGCGAAACCGGCGGCAAGGACTTCGTGCTCGCCCACCCGTCCGCCGATGCCGACACGCTGGCCGTGGCGCTGCTGCGCGGCGCCTTCGAGTACCAGGGCCAGAAGTGCAGCGCGGCGTCGCGCGCCTACATCCCCGSCTCGCTGTGGCCGGCCGTGCGCGAGCGCGTGGTGGCGATGGCCGAGACCATCCAGATGGGCGATGTGACCGACTTCACCAACTTCATGGGCGCCGTGATCGACCGCCGCGCGTTCGACCGCATCCATGGCCATCTGCAACGCGCCGCCAGCGACAGCGCCGTGAAGCTCGTCACCGGCGGCAAGGCCGACGACAGCGTGGGCTACTTCATCACGCCAACCGTGCTGGAGGTGGACAACCCGCGCCACACGCTGATGGAAACCGAACTGTTCGGCCCGGTGCTGTCCGTCTACGTCTACGCGGACGCGCACTGGCCCGAAGTGCTCGAACTGGTCGACGGGACGAGCCCCTATGCACTGACAGGCGCGATTTTTGCGAGGGACCGCGCGGCCATTGCCCAGGCCTCCAACGCCCTGCGCTTCGCCGCCGGCAACTTCTACATCAACGACAAGCCCACCGGCGCGGTGGTCGGCCAGCAGCCGTTCGGCGGCGCGCGCCGCAGTGGCACCAACGACAAGGCCGGTTCGCCGCTGAACCTGCTGCGCTGGGTGTCGCCGCGCACGGTCAAGGAAACGTTCGTGCCGCCGGCCGACTACCGGTACGC